>JAFDFW010000446.1 GCA_019309605.1 Deltaproteobacteria bacterium
GAACTCGCCCCGAGCACCGGCCCGTTCCCCCAGAAAGCGACCTCAGCCGGGGTCTCCAACAGGAGCCCCCGAAACTCGCGTCGCAACACGACGAGCAGTACGAGGCCAACGGCGATCATGGGGATTGCCCCGAAGACCACTACCTTCATCTTGTTCCGCACGGGGTATTCCGGCACCGCTCCCGGGTCCAACACGACGAACCCGCTTGGCGGGTCACGAAGCGCATCTTCGAGAACCGCCTCGGCGCCACGCAACTTGCCGACGAGGCCCTCATTCACTTGGACCTCAGCCAGCAATGCGGCCGCTTCGCCTTCGATGTCTGAGAAGGCCTCCACCCGGTGCTGCGCTTTGTCGGCCATGGCGCTGAGACCTTTTTGACGTTCTCGAAAGACTTCAAGAGTCGATTTCGCCTCTCGGAGCTGTCCTTCCACGACTTGATACGTCGAGTTGAGCCCAACTAGCCCCCCGCCACTGGAGCTCGCACCGCCTCCGGACCGAAGCTGAGAGCGCAGTTGGGCCACCTGTTGCTGGAGCGCTTGAACGCGAGGGTGATTCGGAGACAGCGTTGAGCTCGCGCTTGCCAACTCCTCCCGCAGGCGGTTATACGTGGCCCGCTCCGGCGAGCTTCCCTCGGACACCAAGCTCGTCTTGGGTGTGCTCGCAAGCTGCGTTTCGAGGCTTCGAACTTGGGCTTCGTAGGCACGGATTTCCGCCGCCGCGAGCTCACTACCGGCTCGAAGGTCGGCGGCCGATCGAACCATTGACTCTTGCTCAGTCGACAGGTTGGCGATTCCGTGCAGTTCGCGAAACTCATCGTAGAGTTGGCGCGCCTCTTCCGCCTCGCCTTCCGCCGCCTCGATCCGCTTCCCCGTGCGTGTAATCTCCTCCTCGATTCGCCGAGACTGACGCTCCTTGTGATATGTCATGAATACGTTGGTGACGATTCGCGCAAACTCCGCAGCATCTTCTCCCGTGTCGCCCGGCACGGCAATCTGCATGGTCCCCGCCAAGAGGTCGATACCGTAGCCGATCGATGCGGAGAGCGCGGTCAACCCGCCCTCAAACCCACCCTCTTTGCGGATCTCCCGCAGAACGGATTGGCGCATCAAAGCATCGGCGGCTGGGCGAAGCGCATACCTGGAGGGAGACGCGCCGGAGAGCTGGTGGTCGCCTTCGTACTTCAAGACCACGGTTGTTTGGTAACCGCTGACCATCATCAGCTTCACAACAACGAAACCAACGACAACGCCGAGCACTCCCGCACCGACCAGCCACCGGAGGTCCCGCAACAGTGCCCGTCGAAGGCGATACGGATCCACGGGAGACCCTGGGCGCCCTGGGCCGTCTTGCCTCCTTGCTCCGTCAGACTGTGGTGCGGTTGCCTCATTCACGATCGACATCCATCCGCTTGGTCAATAGGCATTCCGCCGGGAGCCGGCACCAAATACGGTCATGAAGATGATCTGCAAATCCCAAAGCAGACTCCAATTGCTGATATAGTCGAGATCGTGCTCGACGCGCTTTTCCATCTTTTCCAGCGTGTCGGTTTCGCCCCGCCAGCCATTGACCTGCGCCCATCCCGTGATTCCAGGCTTAACCTTGTGCCGAAGCATATAGCCCCGGATCTTCTTGCGGTAGAGTTCGTTGTGCGCGACCGCGTGTGGCCGGGGACCGACAATGCTCATGGTACCTTCGATCACATTCAGGAACTGCGGGAGTTCGTCTAGGTTCGTACGCCGGAGAAACGCGCCGAGCGGGGTGACGCGGGCGTCGCCCTCGATGGCTTGCTTGATGTCCGAGCCGTCTTCGGTGACTGTCATCGATCGAAATTTCAACACGTGAATCACCTCTCCGTTCAAGCCGTAACGGCGTTGCCTGAACACCGCCGGCCCCGGGGAGGTTAGCTTGACGCAGATGCCGATGATCAGCATCGGGATCGCGATGATCATCAGGATAAGCGTGCCTAGTACCATGTCCTCGATTCGTTTCAGCCACCCATCGACCCCGTAGAACGGGGTTTCGTGCAAGCTGACGGTCGGCACGCCGCCTAGCGCACCCCATCGAGCATGCAATAGATCGAACACAAAGAAGTCGGCCGCGAGATACACAGAAGCCGTCGTGTCCGACAGTTCCCGCAAGAGCTCGCTGATTCGTGGCTCCGCGCGCAACGGGAAAGCAATGTAAATGAGGTCGATCTCTCCGGTCTTGGCCGCATCGACGGCATCCTTCAACGAGCCTGCGTACGTCCCGAGCGACTCCGGGATCGGATGGCAACGCTCCTCGGCGCGGTCGTCGTAGAACCCGTAGACCTGGAGCCCGAGCGAGGGAACAGCCTGCACTTGAAGGGCGAGTTGTTCCCCGAGCGCGGTCATGCCGATGATCGCTGCGCCGCGTGTGTTGTATCCGTGGGTCCTGAGCTCGCGTAGCCCGAGCGTGGACGCCGTGCGCCAGACCGAAATGAAGAACGGCGCCAGGACAAACCACGAAGAGATGACCATGCGGGAGTATTCTTCGGACCGCTTAGAGATGAAGACCAGAAAGAGCAAGACCGGTACGACGCCAATGAACCAGCCCGCCCAAAGACGCACCAGTTGAGGCTTGAGACCCGCACCGCGAGGGCTTTCATAGAGCCGGAGCGATTGCGCTATTACCACAAAGACGACCGCTGCGATCGTTGCGGCGGCCCACGAGTTCTCGTCCCAAGCCTTGTCGCGAGCGTAAGTTGGAAGCCACAACGCCGCGTAAACCAGCGCGAAATCGATGAGGCGCATGACTGGGGCGAGCTCGGCCTCGGAGCCGCCTCCCCATTCGGTGGGTTTATTGCTCGTCATTGCAGTTTCGTGGACAGTATAGGCATAGCCGCTGCGTTTCTCACTTCAACCTTGCGGACGGCAGTTGGGCACGTTAACCACAACTATGCGCCGGTGCACGGTATTCTTTCTCACGATCACGCTCGTCTCCGCGTGCGCGCGGAACCGCTATAACCAGGCGCCGACCGTTCCGGGTGATGACCCTTCTTTTTCGGCACCCGAGCCGATCGTCCTTCCGGGTCTCGAAACCGATCCTCCCGAGGCGCTCAAACTGCTCCCGGGCGATGTAGTCCAGCTCACGACGGTCTCGGCGCAGACGCAGGTGTACGATGGGCTGATCGTCGATGCCATGGGTCAGCTTCACGTGCCGCTGGCAGGCGACATCGAGGTCGGGTCCCTGTCGCTCTCCGAGGCCGAAAGGGCCATCGAGAGGGGC
>JAFDFW010000447.1 GCA_019309605.1 Deltaproteobacteria bacterium
GCATCTTCTTCATCCGCTCAGCGGTCCGCTAGCTGGCGCCCTGTGACGTCGGCGTCGGGGATGCGCTTGAACTCTACACGGCGCGTGAAGATCAGGATGTGCGCAGTCAGCTCGAGCTGGTCTGCCTTGGGGACCTCGATGTCGATGCGCACCTCGCGCTTGCGTTTGATCGAATACGCGCGCCCGTGCCAAGTACCGTTCTCTGCGTCGTACCGAAGCTCGCGGAACACCTCGATGCCCACGGTCTCCGGCCGTTGCCCGCCGGAGACGATCACGCCGTGATAGACGCCGGCGTTCCGCCTCACCTCGATGATCGCCTCGCCCTCGCCCCGTTGCCAAAAGCCGAGGATTTGCGCGTCTTTTGCTTCGACGCCGGACGCGTGCGCCGCTGTGTGGAGGCCGCCTACAAGTAGCAGCCCCGCGAGCAATGCAAACGATACTTTCATGGGCCTGAGAATGGGGCGTTCTCCTGCGAAGCAACGGGAAGCCCCGATACTCTCTCAAATCAGTCGATTTTGCATCCCTAAAATGGCCGCGGTCGCGACAAAAAGGGTTCGCGACTGTCATCGATCTCACAAAAGACGAGGGCTCCCGGAGTGCTAGTCTTGCCCGACGAGAAGGATCCAACTGGCTTTGCAGCGGCGAGTCCCATTCACCTTCAGCGACATCTCTGGCGAGTGCGAAGTCGAAACCGAGTGCTTCCGCGTCGATGATGGCCGTGAACGCCGGCTCGGCGCGCGCGTCCGCGTTCCCCGTGAGCTGCGGGATCGGTATCCTTACAACGGCTCGGCCTATGGGTTCCTTCAAGAGCTGCGGTCGGTCATCTTCGAGCTTGGCATCGTCGTGTTCCCTGACCTGCCCGTGAACCGAACGAACCACACGCTGGCGCAGCGCGCACCGAATGAACACTCCTACAGCCAGAACCCGTACCTGACCGATCGTTGCCAAAGCCCTCATCAGGACACTCCGCCCTACCCGACGGCGTTCTGGCTCGACGCACCTCGGAGGTTCTTTGCGACCTGGGTGCTCTCGTCCACGGCAGCTGAGGCCTTCTATCTATTCCAGCAGGCCCATCCCGCGCTCGACGTCGAAGACATCCATCGGCGCCTGGTTCCCGAAAGCCTCGCGGCCCACACGGGTGTGCTCCTGAACCAGGACCCCGGCCTGCTCCTCATCGACAACAGCGCGCACTGCGCTCTCTATCACGCTCGAACCTGTCGCTTCGATGCCGTCGAAGCGGCCGACGAGGCTCTCCGCGATTCGCCGATGTACGCCTTCAACGAAGTCGGCCTACTCGAACATTTTCGTTCACTCGACGAGCGACGCGGCTCCGAGGATCTGTGCGACGACGACCTCGCAGACGTGAAGCGCTTTCTGCACGCTGAAAGCCCGGATCGCGCGTGAGACATCGACACGACCCTCACTGCCACTGTTCTGGCACCCCTGCAGCGAAACATGATATCGGACGGCATGGCAATCGAATCACTCGCGGCATTTCTAGGTTGGTGCACGCTCCTCAACATGGGGATGCTGATGTTTGCGGCACTCCTGTTGGTATCCATGCGCGGTGCGATCTCGAAGATCCACGGCACGATGTTCGACCTAGCTGAGGCGGACTTGTCGCGCGCGTACTTTCAGTACTTAGCGCAGTACAAGATCCTCATCTTCGTCTTCAACCTCATGCCCTACCTCGCCTTGAGAATCATCCTCTGAGCGGGGCGAAGGGCTCTACTGGACGACGACCGTACAGGTCTCGCTGCACGCGGAGCCCGGGGCTCCGTTGTCCGGGCCGGCGTCGCATTCTTCGCCGAGGTCTGGCTGCCTGATGCCGTCGCCGCAGCTCGCACCCTCCGTGCAATCCGGGTTGCAACCGCTCGCCCCGCCGAGGTTGTCGCCGTCGTCGCAGTCCTCGAAGTCCTCATCCACGTTGCCATCCCCGCAGTGAGGCCCAAGCGCAGTGCAGTTGGGCAAGCAATGCCCGTACGCGCCGGTGTTCTGGCCGTCGCCGTCATCGCAGAACTCGAAGCGTGTCGCGACACCATCACCGCAGGTGTAGTCGCAGGTCGAGCGCTCCGTGACGAAGCCGTCGAGGGTGAGCTCGAAATTAGAGGCGTTCGTGTGGCGCTCCGCGTGGAAGATGGCCACCTCATACACATCCCCGGGGGTGAGCCGAGCCTTGCAGTCCGCCACGATGGTGTCTTGCTTCGAGCTGCTGGCGGCCGTCGGGTTGGCGAAGCTCATCACGTCGGTCTGGCTCGGGTGAAGACCGCCAACGTCCAAACACAAGAATCCATCGACGAAGACCCAGAGGTCGTCGTCCCCGCTAAACCGGAGCACCTCGTCGCCTTGGTAGACGAAGAAGTAGTGCACCTCGGTGGTGAACCCGAAGTTGCGCGCCGCGCCTCCCACATTCGGGACATGGAGAATCTCGCCGTACGTCGGTTCACTCGGCCAGGCGAACGGAGCGAGCTCGGGGTCATCGAGCGGAAAGAACGAGCTGCTGGAAAACTGATAGACGTTGTCGCCCATCGGATCTGTTAGGAGCAGCTCACCTACGATTTCGAGGTTGCCCGCGGAATCGAGCGATGGGCTCGTCCGGTACCACTGCGCGAACGAATCCGCTGTGTGTGGCGGACCTTCGTTGGGACCGGACACGTATGGATTTTCGCCGGATAGAACAGGTCTGCCGTCCACGTCAGGCATGCCGTCCACGTCGAGGAGGAAGTCCTCCGTAATGTCAAACGCGATCTCGGAGTTTCCATCACCCGGATTGTTGAAGTCTGGACTGAAAGGGTCCGAGCTCGAGCCGTCGTAACTGCGGAAGTCCCGGTAGATGACCGGAATCGACAGCTCAGGAGGAAGAGGCACCGGCGAAAGCACGCACTCGAACCCGTCCTCGACCTGACATGTGCTCGAACACCCGTCGCCATCATTCGTGTTCCCGTCGTCACATGCCTCGTTCGTGCCGGGGAGAATCACGGCGTCGCCGCACACGGGTTGGCACACCCCTGCACTACAGTTTGGCTCGTTGTTGCAGTCGACATCGCACCCGTCGAATGGCGTGCGATTGTGGTCATCACATTGCTCGGTCCCCTCGCGAGTGCCGTCACCGCAGACGGTCGGTACGCAGTCCTCGCCGGGGGTGTCGCACTTGAAGCCATCCTCGAGCTGACAGTCGTCCGCGCATCCGGGGGCGGCCGCACCGCCATCGTCGCACTGCTCGAAACCGGCGACGATGCCATC
>JAFDFW010000448.1 GCA_019309605.1 Deltaproteobacteria bacterium
TTGGATCGAGTTGAATCAAGTGCGTCGCGAGCTCGGCTGCCCACTCGTACTGCTCCCCGTCGAGCGCTTCGCGCGCAGCGCGTTGCATGCCCTCCACGCCGCCGGCGAGAGACGCCATTCCCGCAGCTCGTTCATCCGGACTCGCAGGTTCCAACGTCGCCGCGTCACCGTCGAACCATCCGAGGTAGCCATTGAAGATACCACGCACGGACCACTCCACCTTTCCGTAGTACTCCTGCAGAAAGGGGTGCTCCGCCAGGTGCGGCGGTAGCTTGACGACCTCGACCAGCTCATCGGGGGTGAGGCCTTGGTTGATGCCGCGAATCGTCTGGTCGTGCACGAATTGAATGGCATCGCGATACGCTGTGAGCGTTTTGTACACCTCGTCTTGCCCCGAGATCGAGCGCGTGTGGCTCGGCACGAGATACGTCGGCCGCAGCGCACGCATCTCGTCGATGCTGTACGCCCAGGCAAGAACATCCCGATAGAGCGTTCCGCGGATGGAGTAGAGGTTGGGGAAGGCCTTGTAGATGTTGTCTCCTGGCAGCAAGACGCCGCGTTCCGGAAGCCAGACGAAGAGCTGGTCATTCGTCTCGCCGGGCGCATGCACCAAGTGAACCTTCACGCCGCAGATTTCCGTTTCAAGCTCGTCCGAGAAAGTCTTATTCGGACGAATGAGCCCGAGCGTCATGTTCGGATCCAGCGTCTCCACGAACGGACCGAGCCCGACGTTCTCCATCTGATCTGGCCCCAAGTCGCGAAGGTAGCTCCCAAACATGCGCGCGCTTCGTTTGCGGAGCACCGGTCGAAGGACGTTCGCGAATCGATTGATGTAGTAGTTCGTCGTGTCGTGCGCGTAGACGTCGGTCTTTCCGTCCGGCGCGAAGGCGAGCCCTCCCATCACATGATCGGCATGGTTGTGCGTATAGATCAACGCCTCGATGGGCTTCAGCGTAATCTTGTCGAACTCCGCCTTCACTTCCTTGGCGGTTTCCATCGAGCCCATGACATCGACGATGAACACACACTCGTCGCCCTCAATCATGATCGAGTTCGCGATGCCAAAGCCGACGGCTTGGTAGACTCCCTCGGTGACCGTGTAGACCTTCCGCTGAAACTCATCGTTCAAGAGTTCGAGAGCGGAGCTCGCGTCGCTTTCGACAACGACCGACTCCGGTTCGATCTTCTGCGGCTGTTGACAAGCGACGAGCAGGCACGTCGACGCCACGGCGAGTATTCGGAACAGCATGCGCGCAATGGTGCCATGGATTGTGCCGAATCGTGGCCTCCGTCCGCCTGGGCCGGCTCTCGGACAGATGAATCGATCGACTGATCGTTTTCAACAGGTGAGCCGAGCGCCTTTCCGTGTCATCGTGGCCGGTGCCGCTATGAATGAGACTAAACGACTAAATCCTGGCCAGGCACTGCGTTTGCTGCTGCAAGGGCTCGGCGGCCGGATTTCGATTCCTCTCTCGGTGATACGCGGCCGGCTTGCGGAGATGTCCGAAAAGGTTGCGCTCGAGATCGAGCCTGCAAGCCCGGGGCTGCGCATCCGGGGTGAGGCGCACGCCCTCGGCGCACCGATTGTCTTCGCGGCGCGCATCGATGCCGACGGCGTTCATATCGAAGGTGAGCGTCGCACGGTGACGATCCGGCTGAGCGAGGTGGAGCTCTCGACCAGTGACGACGCGCCCGGCCCACTCGCCGATGCGATTCGCAACGGCATGATCGACATCGACAACCCGGCCACGTTGATCGGCAACGCGTGCAGCGATCGCGGCGGCGACGAGCTATCTGTGCGTGAAGGGGATTCGCATCTCGGACGACGCCGTCGAGCTCGAACTTGGTCTCCTTCCGGGTGGGCCCAAGGAAGCAGCACTCAGCACCGCACGGGCGGCCCTCATCCCGGCGGTACGGCTCTTGTGGCCAGAAGGAAGGAACCGATGAGCGCTTTCGGAGGTTGGAACCCACTCAGCAAGGCATCTTTCACCTCCCGCGAGCAGGAGTTCCACGAGGTCGCGGTCCGCGCGGCCGATGGCTACGACAACTTCGGCGACCCGAGCTACCTCGAAGGGCTCCGCCGACTGCTCTACTCCTACGATCACGAGGCGCGCCTGCATCAGACCGGCAATATCGCGGCCGTCTATCAAACGGTAGGCCTGCTCGCGAGCCGCCTCCACACCGAGCGCTGGTTCGAGATGCGACCCGAGTCGGCAAACATCGCGATCGAGAGGCCCATCATCATCACCGGCATGGTGCGCACCGGAAGCACGGCCCTTCACTACCTGATGGGCGCGAACCCCGACATGCAGTGCCTGCAGTATTGGCTCGGTCTACACCCGCAACCTCGCCCTTCCCGTGCAAGCTGGGATGCCGCCACCGACTTCCAACACGCGCGCATCGAGCTCGACATGATGTACCGCGCCGGCAAGAACATGCTCGAGGCGATTCATCACATGACCGCGGAAGGGCCGGACGAGTCGGGCCGCGTCCTCGGGCAGAACTTCAGCGACGACCGTTTCGAGGTGGTGTCGACGGTACCGACATACGCGGAGTGGTACGAGAACACCGTGCATCACGAGACCTACGCGCGTCACAAACGGACGATGCAGATGATCGGATCCTACGAGCCAGAGAAGCGCTGGCTCCTCAAATACCCGGTTCACATGCGGAATCTGGATGCGTTGCTCGAGGCCTATCCCGATGCGTGCATCATCTGGACCCATCGCGACCCGGCGGAGGTGTTGCCATCGTACGTCAGCCTCTGCGCGCACTTCCGATCTCTGTTCGAGAAGGACCTGGACCGCCCGCGCATTGCCCTCGAGCAGAAGGAAGTATGGGCGCGCGCCGTGGAAAACGGGATGCGGCTGCGCAAGGGGCGCGAGCACCAGTTCCACGACATCTACTTCAACGACTTCATGGCCGACCCCATAGGAGAGGTGGCCAAGGCATACGAGCACTTCGACCAGCCGTTTTCGGAGCCCGCCAAAGCTGCGCTTGGAGGGTGGCGAGACAACCACAAGCCGGGCCAGTTTGGGACGCACAACTACACGAAAGACGACTTCGGGCAGTCGAGGGCGCAGGTGCACGAACGCTACGCGGCCTACTTGGAACAGTACCCTCGGGTCCTCGAGAAGAAGGAGCGGAGCGCGGGATGATCGAGCGAACTCAGAAAGAGCGCGAGCTCATCGCGGACGCCGAGCGCATCTTTCCCACGTCCACCCGATGCCTCACGTTCCAAGAGGACCTCAACTTCTGCGTCAGCAAGGCGAAGGGAAGCCACATCTGGGACGTGAGCGGGAACGAGTACATCGACTATCTGCTCGGGTCGGGCCCGCACGTGTTGGGGCACGCGCACCCTGCCGTGCTGGAGGCACTCCGGACCATTCCCGAGAACGGAACCTCGTTCTTGATCATCAACGAGAACGCGGTCGCGCTCGGCAAGAAGATCATCGAGCATGTGCCCTGCGCGGACATGGTGAGCCTGCACAGCAGCGGGAGCGAGGCGACGTTTTTTGCGCTGCGGCTGGCGCGCGTCTACCGAAAGCGCGACAAGATCCTGAAGTTCGAAGGCGCGTACCACGGGATGCACGACTACGCGATGATGAGCAATCAGTGGACGATGGGCTCGCCTCCACTCCCTCAGGCCGTTCCGAACACCCATGGCATCCCACGTGTGTTGAACGACGAGGTTCTGATCGCGCCCTTCAATGACCTCGAGAGAACAGTTGAGATCATCTCGAAGCATCAGGACGAGCTTGCGGGCGTGATCATCGAGCCGGTCCAACGCACGTTCGAGCCCAAGCCGGGCTTCCTGCAAGGCGTGCGAGAGGTCACCGCGAAGCTCGACATCCCGTTGATTTTCGACGAAGTGGTCACCGGCTTTCGTCTTGGCCTAGGGGGTGCCCAGGAGCTGTATGGCGTGACGCCAGATCTGTGCGCGCTAGGAAAAGCGATCAGTGGGGGCCTTCCGCTCGGCGTTCTCTGCGGCCGCGAAGACATCATGGCGATTGCGAACCCGAAGCGCCGGCTACAAATGCTGCCGTACTCGATGCAGACCGGGACCTTCTCGTCGAATCCCATTTGCACGGGTGTGGCGTGCGCAATCATCTCCGAATTCGAGAAACCTGGCGTCTACGAGCGCCTGGAAGAGGTCGGAACGAGGGTCAGCACGGGCCTTCGCGACGCGATTGCCCATGCGGGAATCGAAGCATGTGTCACCGGCGTGCCAAGCGTGTTCGAAATCTGGTTCGCCAAGGAAGAGCCTTTCGATCATCCGTCGTCGAAAGCATCCGACTTCTACAAGAACATCCGATTCTCGGACCTTCTTCTGCAGCAAGGCGTATTGAAGGCGGCCGAAAAGTTTTTCGTGTCCGCGGCGCACACCGACGAGGACATCGAGCGGACGATTGCCGCATTTCACCTCGCGCTCGAGCAGCTCGCAAAGGAGCTGCCATGAAGCGGGTTCTGGTCACGGGAGCGTGCGGGAACATCGGCGCCAACGTCGTCGATTTGCTCGTGGAGCGAGGCTACGAAGTCCGCACGGTCGACCTCGACAACAAGAAGAACCGCGAGACCGCCACGCGCTGGGGTGACCAAGTCGACATGCACTTCGGCAGCATTTGCAGCGAAGCCCTAGTCGCAGACCTCGTGTCCGGGATGGACCACGTGATCCATCTGGCCGCCATCGTGCCCCCCGGAACCGACGTCGATCAGGCCATGGGTTATGCGGTCAACGTGGTGGCGACACGCTCGATCGTCGCCGCATGCGAGGCTCAACCCCAGCCTCCGCGTCT
>JAFDFW010000449.1 GCA_019309605.1 Deltaproteobacteria bacterium
GCTTCTTGTGGGCGGGTTCGGCTCACTGTCGGCCGGTTCCGTGACCGCCACCACAATCATGGCGATCAGCTTGGCCAGCGCACTCCTCCTCCTCGACCTCGCCGGCAAGCCCGAACCTCGCTCACCGAGATCGCTCATCGGCTTCGGTCTGCTTGCCGTCGCAGTCGGTGCCGCATTTGTCATGCTCTACGAGATTCTCTCTCGGTAGCAGCTATCGAACGAGCGCTGCCTCTGACATTAGGCATCGATGGCGGGCGCGTTCTCCACGACGAAGCTCACGAACCGCGACTTCACCTGCTCGGACGCAAGCGCGCGCTCGGCGGGCGGCAGGTGCGTAATCGCCCGCACCGCATGATTGAGGAACGCCGCACCACGGCTCTCGCTCTCGTCGAACAGCAGGTCGGCCAGACGCCCGCGTTCGAGCATCTGGCGCACCACGCGCTCGATGGTGTTCACGGGCACATGGCTCGGCTCCGCTCCGCGCTCCATTCGGATGGCCTCCTGTTTACAGGTCGTCGCACAGACTCCGCATCCGATGCAGAGCTCGGAATCGAAGACCGGGTACAGCTCGTTCTTGCGCTTCCCTCCGGTTCGCTCGGGCGTCATCGCGATGGCCGCGACGGGGCAGGCTCGGGAGCAACGCGAGCAGCCCTTGCACTCCTCGGGGTCGTGTTGCGGCTCGAAGCCGCTGGGGTTGACGGCCCGAAGCCCAAACTCGTTGATGGCCGAGAGCTGTCCGCAGCAACAGGCGCAGCAGTTGCACACGTATGCGGGCTCGTTCTTTACGTTGTCGGCGATCTGGACGAGGCCGATCTTGCGGGCCTTCGTCACGATGGACAGGGCCTGCTGCTTATTGATCGGGCGACCAAAGCCACGCCGGATGACGAACTCCGCCCCATTGTTCAGCGACAGGCAGATCTCCTGAGGGGCGTCGCAGGCCTTGCCCAGGTGCGCGGCCTTGTGACGGCAGTAGCACTGGGAGACTGCAAGTTGCTCAGACTCCTCGATGAGCTTCGTCGTGCGCTCCCAGTCGAGCACCTCGGGCATGTCGGCGGCTAGCACGTCTTCGTGCACCATGGCCCGCCCAATGACGGTGTCGTTGCCGAACACCTCCCGCGCGAAAGTGTCGTCGCCGTGCACGTAGGCGTCCATGGCCTTTGCGACGCTCAACTTGTCGAACATGTCGTGGGCCCGCATCATCGAGAACTCGAAGAAGCCGATTACGGGCGGAGCCAGCAGGTACTTGGTTTCGCCAGTGCTCCGGCTGACGAGGTCCATGACCAGGCCCTTATCGCAAAGCGGCTCGAGCTTCTCCCGCAGCTCCTGCTCCGGCATGTCGAAGCGACCGGCCAGCTTGCTCAGCGGCGTCGGCATCATCGGCATCCGAGACGCCAACGCGGCCTCCTCGGGGCTGTACATCACCTCGAGCAGCTCGCGCCAACCTTCCAGCGCGCGCTCGTCCTCGGGCCTCGGCATGCCGACGGGGAGGTGGTCGAGACGCTCCATGAGCCCCCGATACTCCTGCTTGAGTTGGCCCATGTGTCCCATAGCGCACCTCCTCGCGCTGAACGCTTGCGAGGTTCGTGCCAGTTCTAGCCGCCGCTGAACCTGCGACCCGGGCCCCCAAAAAACGCTTCTGTAGTGACTATCCGCCAGCCAGCTGACGAACGATACCTATGCGAGCGCTGCGCATTCCGTGCGCCCACCAGCCCCCAGGTGCAAAACCTTCATTCGCCGGGTCTCCACACGCCCCGCCCCACGACCACCCCGAAGGCACCCAGGCCGTCGCCAGCTCGGCGCATGCCCGCGGCGTGATATTCTGTGCACGCAAGAGTCGCAGGGGTCGCATGAGCACGAACATCGCAAAGCCTGCCAAGGTGGCCATCATCGGCGCCAGCGGAACCTACGGCGCGGGGATCCTCGCGCGGGCCGAAGAGCTCGGTGTTGAGGCGGTCGTGGTCACGCGCTCGCCGCACAAGTTCAAAGAAGTGAAACCGACGACGACAGTGGTCGAGGCGCAGCTAGATGAAGAGGACAAGTTGAAGGAGGCCTTCACCGGCTGCGACGGCGTCATCTCGGCGCTCGGCGACGACCGAAAGAAGCGCCCGAAGACTCACAACCTTCCGCATGTCTGGAACGCCATGAAAGCTGCCGGCATCACAAAGTACATCGGCATGGGCTCCGGCCCGATGATGATGCCGGGCGAAAAGCCGGGGGGTTTCCAGCGCACGATCCACCCCTTGCTGAGCATCCTGAAAGTTTTTGGCGTCGACCTGCTAGAGCAAAACGAGTGGGAGCGCGACAGCCTGCTCACAGGCACCCACGGCGCGGATGGAATCACCTGGGTGCTCACCAGACCGGTAAGGCCAACCAAGACCCCCTTCGTCGGAGCGCAGGTGCACAAAGATGAGCGCGGCCCGATTGACTGTTCCATCTACGACCACGGCGACTTCTGCCTGTACTGCGTTGCATCGAGCGAGCGGGACAAACTCGCCCCACACGTCAGCTCCGGCTCGCAGCTCGGGGACAGCGGGGTGCTAGTGCCCGTGCACACACCTCTCCCGGCGACTCCCTGAATGTGAAAAATCCTGCGCTTCGTCACCAACTCGACGGCGGTATCGTGCTCAACCGAATCGGTCTCCGCGGTTCGTCGGCTCCACGCGCTCCTCGGCCGGCGGCGACCAAGGTCCGAATCCCGGCTTTCCACGCTTCAACGGCCAGCGCGTTCCGCTCTTCGTCCGTCAGCCCTTTGAAAATCTTGTGTGTCTCGCTGCGACAATCGTCCACAGAAGCCCGAAAGGACCCATCGTTCAGCTCCACGCTCACAGCGAGCGCCCCTTTGCTCTTCGTCATAAGTCCCCCTGGGAAATGCCCCCAAATCCAGGCTAACAAGCAGAAACTGCGTGTGCCACAGTCGTTGAATCAGGCGCCCTACGCAGCCGCCAATGCGTGAACGCTGCCTCGCCACGAGACGAGCATCTCCCCGCCAACGCCGCGCCTCAGCCCTCGCTCCTCACATCAAATCGCTCGCAGTAATCGGCAAACAACGGCCCGTGCTGCTCTCGACTCAGCCGGAACTCCTCCAAGGTGTACTGATGCGTCCCATGCTTCTCGCGCGGACGATTCTTCAGATAGCTGCTCATCCGATCACGAATGTCCGCGTTCCACTCAAACCCAAAGTGCCCATAGAGCTCTTCGATGACCTCGAGTGGCCGTTTCAGGATGTCCTCGAACTGA
>JAFDFW010000054.1 GCA_019309605.1 Deltaproteobacteria bacterium
CGCGAGAACTAGCGCGATGCCGAGGCCGGTCATGTAGAGGCCGAATACGAAGAAGCTCCTAGCCGCCGGTCCCATGGTCTTGCTCCTTCTCCCTGCCTGCGTTCATGACTAGTGTGGTGCCGGGAAGAGTATACCGCCGAATGCGAGCGGAGAAGTGCCCGCCCTCACCACATGCGCGGAAGCGCGAGCCCGCAGGGCGAAGCTCGGCGCCAAGCGCCGCCAAGCCAGCGCGAAGCGCATGGCGCGGCAGGGAGGATTACGGGTGGGGGTGGGCGGGTTGGATGTAATTAAACCAAACCAGGCACCCGCCCCAGCAACCCCATCCCCACAGCAACGGTCACCCTTCCGCGTCGATCTCTTCGAGGATCACGCGATCTTCGCTCGAAAGCTCCGCCCCCTCCAATAGATCTGGCCGGCGTTCCAGCGTTCGCCTCAGGGACTCCTTGCGCCGCCATCGGGCAATCGCCGCATGATTCCCGGAGCGCAGAACGTCGGGCACCTTCTCGCCGCGAAACTCTTCCGGCCGTGTGTACTGCGGATACTCCAGCAATCCGTCGGCGTGGGATTCGTCCGCGGCCGACTCGTCGTTCCCCAGCACGCCGGGCAACAACCTGGCGGTCGCTTCGATCACCGCAAGCGCGGCAGCCTCTCCGCCGAGCAGCACGAAATCGCCCAGCGACACTTCCTCATCGACCAGCCCCCGAATGCGCTCATCGAACCCCTCGTACCGGCCGCACACCAGAGTTAGCGAGTCGAACTCGGAGAAGCGGCGTGCGTGAGATTGCGAGAAGCGCGCGCCTTGCGGTGTGAGCAAAACGCGGCGGCTGGGCTTGCCTGCGCGGGCTTCGTCCAGGTGGTCCAAGGCCTCGGCAAACGGGCCGGGCATCAAGACCATTCCGCTGCCGCCTCCGTACGGGGAATCGTCGACCGTTCGGTGACGGTCGGTCGTGAATTCGCGTGGCGTGACCGCGTGTATGTTGATCGTGCCTGCATCCTGGGCCTTGCCGAGTAGGCCGGTGCGAAGGACGTCGAAGAGCTCGGGAAAGAGCGTGACGATCTCAAATCGCATCAGCGGCGCTTCTGCAAAGGAATGTCATCGAGGTCTTTGAGGTGCACCGTGCCGCCTTCGATGTCGACCCGGTCTAGCCATCGGGGGAGCATAGGGACTTCGAGGAAACCACCGGGGCGTTGGATCTTCAAGCATTCGGAGCTCGGGTAGTCGATCACCTCGACCACCCGGCCGATCGATTCGGATCCATCGAACGCTTCGAGCCCAAGCAGATCGGCGTGGTAGTACTCGCCCTCTTCGAGATCCGGTAACGCTTCCCGCGGAACGCACAGCGCGTAGCCACGCAGCGATTCGGCGTCTTGGAGCGAGCTGACACCCGCCAACCGCATGAGCAAGGCTTTCGAACCTTGCCGCGTGGAGACGATCTCGACCAGCGCGGGCTCTTCCCCTTCCTCGCGGATGAGAAAGATCTCGCTGAGCTCGCGAAGGAGCGTCGACTCCGAATTGAAGACGTGAATGCGAACCTCGCCCGTCACGCCGTGGGGTCTCGCGACGACTCCGAGCTCGATCCAAGAAACCGATTCAGCGCCTTCGGTCACAGGCGGAGGCTACTCGAGGATGTCGAGGATGGCTCGCTTGCGCAGCCGGGCCGAGGTTGCGGCCAGTAGCGTGCGCATGGCGCGGGCGGTGCGGCCTTCCTTGCCGATGACCTTGCCCAGGTCGTCGGGGGCCACGGTGAGCTCCAATACGACAGAGCGGTCTTCCTCGACGACGTTCACCTCGACAGCGTCGGGGTCGTCGACCAGCGAACTCGCGATGTACGCGATTAGGTCCTGAAGCTTGTCTCCGGCCATCGTGATACTCGCTTAGGAAGCTGGGGCTGCGGCAGCCGCGGCCTTCTTGTGTTCTTTGACCACGTCGCGGACGCGATCGCTGACCTGGGCGCCGACGCCGACCCAGTAGTCGAGGCGCGGCAAATCGACTCTGGCCTCCTCGATGGGGCGGCTGGGATCGTAAGTGCCGATCTGTTCGATAAAGCGCCCATCGCGGGGCTTTTCTTTATCGGTGACGACGATGTGATAGTAGGGACGCTTCTTTGCGCCAGCGCGTGACAGTCGAACCTTGACCATGGATTCCTCGTAAGCAGTGGGTCGTGCCCACCCAAAAGACGCCGGAAGCTACTCAGAGCCCGCCCCTCCGTCAAGCCGCCGCCCTGCCCAGCCTTTTTGCGGTGGGCCAATCGGTTGCTAGAACCATCGGGATGCGATGCTTCCTTGCCATATTGGCCCTGAGTCTAGGCCTCGGTTGTAGTCGGGGCCAGCCTAAGAAGGAGACTCCGAGCCTTCGTCTCGCGGTGGTGACCGATCTCAAGGGCTATCTCGAGCCCTGTGGCTGTACGAGCGATCCGCTCGGCGGCATCGACCGGCTTGCCGCGCAGATCCGTGTGCTCCGGGAGGGGCCGGCGCCCGTTGTCTTTCTGATGGCGGGGGACGCGTTCTTCGATACGGCCGAGCTGGAGCCCGTGCGTGTCGATCAAGCCAACCGCAACGCCAAGACCCTAGCGGGGATTCTCGCTGAGCTGGGGCTCACGGCTGTCTTGCCCGGCCGTCGCGATCGCGCTCAGCCGCCGGAAACGCTCACCGCGCTGCGAGAGGCGTCCGATTTTCGCTGGTTGGCGATGGACAGCGACGCTGACGTGTTGCGAACCGACGCAGGTTCTCTTCGCCTGGCGGTCGTTGGTGTGCGCCCTGGCGCCCAGCGGGAAGCGGTCGCCGCCGCGGTGGGGACGGTTCAAGCCGATACCGATTTGACCATCGTGCTGGTCGACGGGTTACGGCGTGACGCCAACCGCATAGGAGCGGTCGATGGCGTCGACTTCGTGCTTCAGGGCGGGCTCGATGAAGACGACCCGCTTCCGCCCCACCAGGCCGGCAAGGCCTGGGTGCTTCACGCGAGTAGGCAGGGCCAAGGGCTTACCGTCGTCGATATTTTTCGAAAGAAGAAGGATGAGCCGTTTGTGGACCGGAGCGAGTGGTCCCGGTCCGAGCGCGCCGCTCAACTCGATCGGCAGGTCGAAGACCTATCGGCGAAGATCGCCGACTGGGAGAAGTCGGGGGATGTTGACGCCGCCGATATCGAAGCGCAGCGCGCCCGCCTGGCGGAGCTGAAGAAAGAACGTCAGGCCCTCGACGCGCCCATGGTGCGAGCGGACGGCAATGCCTTGTTCGCGAGTTGGATACCGCTCCCCAAGAAGGCCCCCAGAGACCGGGATGTCGAGAAACTGATGCGCAAGCACGACAAGGTCGTGAACCAAGCTAACAAAGTGGCGTTCGCCGATCTCGAGCCCCCACCGCTCGGACCCGACGACATCGCGTACGTGGGTTCCACGGCCTGTAGCGCCTGCCATCAGACCGCCTACGCGTGGTGGCGCAACCACGCGCACGGGGTCGCCTATCTCACACTTCAGCAACGCAACAAAGAGTACAATCTCGACTGCGTGGGCTGTCACGTCACCGGCTATGACCAACCGGGCGGCTCGACCGTCACCCACAATTTGAACGGGGCTTTGATCAATGTGGGGTGTGAGAGCTGTCATGGACCCGGCGCCGCGCACGGGAAGGACCCCGAGAAAGTCGGGATCGTACGCAATACGCCCGTGTCGACCTGCGTGCAGTGTCACAACGAACAGCACAGCGACCTCTTCGACTTCGATGGCTACCGCAAGACCCTCGTAGTGCCGGGCCACGGTCTTCCGCCGCTCGTGCGCTGACCCCGTGGTAGCCGTTCTGGGCCGTCCTCATATTTCGAGAGAGCGGGGCTTCACGTGCGCGTGAATCCACCCGACGATCTCTTCGAGCGGTGCTCCTGGGGTGAAGATGGCGCCGACACCTTTGGCGAGAAGCGATTCGGCGTCCTTCTCGGGGACGATGCCGCCGCCAAACACGATGATGTCGTTGGCGCCGCGCGCTGAAAGCGCATCGAGGACCGCAGGAAACAAGGTGTTGTGCGCGCCAGACATGATCGACAGCCCCACCGCGTCGACATCTTCCTGAATGGCCGCCACAGCCACCATGTCCGGCGTTTGATGGAGCCCCGTGTAGATGACCTCGAACCCCGCATCGCGCAGCGCACGCGCCACGACTTTGGCCCCCCGATCGTGGCCGTCGAGGCCCGGCTTGGCGACCAGGATTCGGATTTTGGGCGCGGGCATTGCCGACGGGTTTACGTCAGGGACACCTTCAGCGCCAGCGCCGGTGATATAGTAGCCGCGTGCTTTGGCCCCTCTCCTTCCGCGGCAGGCTTCGGACCGAGTTTCCGGACGTTCGGGTCGACGTCGAAGCCTGGTGCGCCGAGGAAGGCATTGCACGCCCGTCCGACGCGCTGATTGCCGACTTCTATCTACCAATGACTGCTTGGATCGCGGACCACGTCGAGGACGCGACCTTGGTGCTTGGGCTGAACGGGGCGCAGGGGACTGGGAAGTCGGCCTTGGCTCGGCTGCTGAAGCGGCTGTTGGAGCGGGTTCATGGGTTGCGTGCGGCGATCCTTTCGCTCGACGACATCTATTTGTCCGGAGCCGCGCGTCTCCAGCGCGCGAACACGATTCATCCCTTGCTTGCCACGCGTGGCGTGCCCGGAACGCACGACGTCGATCTCGGGATACGGGTCCTTCGCTGTTTGCGTGAGGGGAAGCCCATCGCCTTGCCCCGCTTCGACAAGGCCAAGGATGAGCGGCGTCCCGTCGCACAGTGGCCGGCCTGGGAAGGCCAGTGTGACGTCGTGATCTTCGAGGGCTGGTGCGTCGGCGCGCGTCCCCAGCGCGCCGACGAGCTCGAGGCGCCCGTCAACGGACTGGAGCGTTTGGAAGACCCAGTCGGCGATTGGCGCTGGTATGTGAATCGGGAGCTCGGTGGGCACTATCAAGCGCTGTTCGCCGAGCTGGACCTTCTGGCCATGTTGCGTCCTCCCGACTTCGACCACGTCTACGCCTGGCGCGAGGAACAGGAGGCCCAATTGCGTGCGGCCGGCGGCGGACCCGAGGTCATGACACCGTCGGCGGTGCGACGGTTCGTCATGCACTTCGAGCGCATGACGGGGTTCATGTGGGAGGAGATGCCTGAGCGCGCGGACGCGCTCGTGCATCTCGGCGCGGACCATGCGCCGGTGCATGTTGACCTCGGTGACGAGCGCTCATGAGGCCTCGTAGCGGGCTAGAGAGTCTTGCCGGTGCAGCTCGAGCCGGTGCCGGCGGTGCAGCCAAAGCAATGCCGGTTGGTTTGGATGGTGCGTGCTTGGAGTGCGGCAAGATCGAAGTCACGCACATGCCCCACCGCGTCGTCGGACACGGCGATGTCTAGCATTTGGTTGAAATCGCAATCATAGAGGCGGCCGTCCCAGCCTACCGAGATAGTGTTGCGGCACATGACGCCGTGGGCGGCCTGAGGATTGAAGGATTCGACCAAGCGACGCATGTAGCCTTCGAGATTTCCGGTCTCGAGCAGCCAGTCGAGGTAGCGGCTGATCGGCATGTTCGTGATGGTGTAGAGCGCGTCGAACGACACGTCATGAAGCCGTTTGAGCTCGCGTTTCCACTCGGTTTCCAGGGACGTTTGAGGGGCGGGAAGAACCGCGCCGACCGGGTTGGTGACCAAGACGAGGCGAAGACCCGAGCGGCCGTCTCCGTAACCTAGCTCGTTGAGCCTCCGCAGTACGCGAATACTCTTTTCAAACACTCCGTCGCCCCGTTGTACGTCGGTGCAAGTGGGCTGGTAGTGCGGGAGCGAGCAGACGAGTTCGACCCGATGCTTCGCGAAGAACTCGGGCAAGTCTCGGTGCGGCCCGGTTTCCAAGATCGTGAGGTTGCAACGATTGATTACGTGCCGGCCCAGCGATGAGCATTGCTCGACCAGCCAGCGGAAATTGGGATTGAGCTCCGGGGCCCCGCCGGTGATGTCGACGCTCGGGATCGCGTTCCGTCGCAGTGCCGCGACGCATTCCTCAGCGGTTTCGCGCGACATGACTTCAGTGCGATCCGGCCCCGCGTCCACGTGACAATGACGGCACGTCTGATTGCAGAGTTTGCCCACGTTGATCTGCAAGACGTCGATCGAGGTGGGTTGAAGGGGCCACAGCCCCTCGCTCGCCAGCGCCTGTTGGAAGTCTTTGCCCATTCGCAGCTCGCCGAGCTTCATGAGCTGCCGACCCGCGTTGGCGAGTGGCAGTCGCCGGGCGTGGAGCGAGCGCCTTGCGAGGTTGTAGGTTTGCGGAGTCGATGACATCGGTCGATGGCGGCGGGTACCGAGAACGCGTACGTGAGCGCGGTCGGTACGTTAGCAGCCGAGGCCGGATTCGATAGGAGAAATTAGAGGCGCACGTACGCTTGGTCGCGGGTCCCTAGCGCGAAGGGGGTCAGGCAGAGGGTGGAGCCGGTATCCGTCAGGCGACCTGCGACCCAAGAAGGCTGCACGCCCTCGGAGAGGAGGTCGTAGAAGGCGAGGACCGCCCCGCGACGCTCGGCTCGATTCAGTAGCAGCTGGCGGCCGTCTGCGTCGAAGGCCTTGAAGATGCCGTTGCACTCGACGCGATACGGCGCGATCAGCGCGAACGGTTCGGACAGGGATGGGTCGGCCTGCACCGACTGCCGGTATCCGTCGGTCACTTTGGCGAAGTTTCGGCTCGCGACTTGTTGGACGCGCTCCCAGCTCTCCTGAGGCACGTCGGGTTGGACCTCGTATTGCAGCACGCGGATGCGCTGCGGTGCGGGCCCGGGCTCGACCTCAGCCAAACCGAGACGGAGTTGCCGCGGGCAAGGCCCGAGCGAAGCCGTGGCATTTCGCAGCCGATCTTCACGGTAGATGCTGCCCGACCGGATGTCGATCAGGTAGCGGCGCTCGACGCTGGCGCGCTCGGTCCCCGACAACCACTCGCGACCGACTTCGATCATCGTCCGGTCGTACAGCAGTTCCACCTTGGACGTAGAGCCAGGCCGCTTCCCCAGCCATGCCCCTAGCCGCTGCTCCGACTCGCCAGTCGGCACGTCCGCCCGCAGCGCTTCGGCGAGTTGCGACGCGCCGTCGAGGATTCGAGCCACGCGCCGGGGCTCTCCAAAGCTAATCTCCTGTTGGAGACGTCCGATGAAGCGGCCGAGCCCCGGAGGCGTCGGCTGCGGGGCCACGTCGGTGACCCGCTCGAGCGCGGCGTCGACCGATGGCGCGTATTGGGCCTTGCCCACGCCCACCCGCGTGACTGCAGTGAGCAGGTCATCGAGCGCCTCGGCGAGATCGCTCGCTGGACCCTGCTCGCGCGTGCGGCCTGCGCTCGAAGCTACCGTACGCGGCGGCGAGGAGTCATCGCGCCGCTCCGTTCCTGCGATGAACCGCAGAGCAGCCGCGACGTGCGGACCGTCGTTTCGACCGTCGCTCGATACGCATTGAAGCTCGCCGTCACGAAGGCCCATCGTGACCATCTCGATCCGGCCTTCGACCTCGACGTCGACCGTAAGACGGCGGACCGCACCTTCTGCGCTCGTCGCCCCGATGGAGCGCAGGTGCTGAACGATGACGTCACGCAGCTGAGTGGACATCGTCATGCTCCTCTCGACTCAGGACATCGTGCTTTCGCTTGAGCTCGAAGCGCACCGTGCCCGGCGCGCGACGGAGGTCTAGTGTCAACACCTCTCCGACCAGACCCCGAGCCACGTCGCCGCGTCCTTCCCGCTCGACTTGCTCTGCGCGATGAAGGAACGACTTGGCCATCGCGCGGACCAGGATCGGATTGCGTTCGATTCGGGGGCGATCGACCTCGATCGCGCGTCGAAAGGCGGGGAGAGCCAGGGCATACTGTTCGCGGCGCGCGAACGCCATCCCGATGCTGATCAGTGGAACGGCCCAGCCATTGCGTCGAGCCGACGCGGATTCGAAGCGAGCCACCGCCCAGGTCATTCGCCCGAGCAAGAGCCACATGCGGCCCATGAAATAGTCGCGCCATCCGATCACGATGGCGGGCACGCTGTCCCGTGCGCCCTTGTGAGGCACCGGCTTGTTGCCGACCTCCGACCAGTCGATCGTCGCGGCCTCCTCGCCACGCAACTCCATCCGCGCGGCGATTGAGGAAAGCGCATCTTCGATTGCAGCGCGGAGCGCCGGCACGGCGGTGGCAATGTGCTGCTCCGTCAGCTGGTCGAGCACCCGCCCATCACCGATGCGCGCGGCGGTGCGCACCGCCTGCGTTGCAACGGCGACTTCGCTGTGGTCGAGGAATTTCGCCACCAGGGCCGTGTGCTCTGGCGAGCCCAGGGTTTCCATCGCTTCGAGTGCCTGAAGCAGCAGCTGAGGCTGATCTTCCCGGAGAGAGTTTCGCACTTCGGTGAGGCCCCGACAGTCGCCGTGCATCCCGAGCGCGCCGGCGAGCCCGATGCGTTCCTCGTTGACGAAACTACGTTCGAAGCGCTCCGCGAGCGCCGGGTGGATCCGAGCGTCGTCGATGCCGCCAAGGACACGGGCGGCTCGGGCGACGAGCTCTCCACGTTCTGCTTCGACGACGGAGATCAGCGCCGGTACCAGGCGCGGATCGGTGGCGTAGCGGAGCGAGGAGATCAGGCCGATGCGAGAGTCGAAGGGCACCCAACCGTCGTTACCTTCGATGATCGCGCTGACGTGATGGACCACCACGTCTGGAAGCTCGGAGATGCGCATCAGTAGAAGGGCGCGCTGGTCTCCGGGGAGGCCTTGGATCGGCTCGACGTTCGACTGCCCGTCCCAGAACGCGCGAATCGCGCTCTCCACTTGCTGAGCAAGGCGTTTCCACTGGTCGTGCTCGTGGCGCGCCTGGCGTCCCTGCGTGCCTGGGAGATCGGCGCGCGATTGGGCCAGCTCCTGGCCGAGTTCGACGTCCCGGAGAGCCGCGATGGTTTGGATGGCCTTGCGCACCGCGTCGCTGTGGAGCAACCGGCGATCGCGCAGACGTTTACGAAGTCGATCCAAAGCGGCTCGCCGTTGGCGCCGTGAGCCCGCGCGAAGGACCGCGAGGATCGTCGGAAGGTCATCGATGCGCTCGACCGAGAGTCCATCAGCGCCGCTCGTACTGAGACGTCCGAGAAACGAGGGGTCCGCGACAACCGCAGTAGGCGGCCGAATCGACGGATGCCGAGCGGCCTCGGGGTTGATGCTTTGCGTCCCGATTTGCTCGATGTCACCGGCGGCGACCAGGCGCACCAGGGCGCGCGCGACTTCACGGTCGTCCGCGTCCGC
>JAFDFW010000450.1 GCA_019309605.1 Deltaproteobacteria bacterium
CGAGTCGCTTCGAGACGCATCCGACGAAGAGATCGAGCACGGCCACCCGCACGGCCCCGACGGTCACCACCACCACTGAGCGCGGTCCGCGTCAGAACAGGAACTGGAGCTGTAGGTTGAGCCGGAAGCCGTTCCGACGGCCCGCCTCCCAGCGCTGCGCTATCCACGCGGCTTCCGCTACCACCTTGAGACTGTTGCCGATGATGTGCGATGTGCCCGCAAGCGCGAGCTCGTTGTTGGTGGTCTGCTCGCCGTTCTGACCATACTGCTCAATGGCCGAAGCCAAATCGGTGGCGCTGGCGTTGGCGATCTGGAACTCACCGTAGCTCCGGGCGTCGCTTCGGAGCCACGGAGTGAGATACGTGACGCTGTACCGGAGTGCGAGCTCCCACATCAAGGAGAACCGATAGCCGGTCTCCGCCATGAAACCCATCGGGCCGAAGAGGATCTTCCCTCCCTGCCAGGGCTCATACCAAGCCAGGTAGCTGACGACGTTCATGTGCACGTGCCGAATCTTTCCAAGCCACTCCGCAGAAAGCCGTAGGCCCAGGTCCTGGATAGCTTTGGGCCGAGCATCCCAAGCGATGCCAACGCCTACGCTGTGCCGAAGCTCCTTGCTCCCGGTGACGTCGCTGTTGGTGTCGGTGTTGATCTTCCCGAAGTTCTTCGCACCGCGGGCCACGAGCTCGGGATGAAACTCGCTGATGACCTCGCCGAACCCGAAATCCGAGGCGTTCTTCGGAACTTCTCCGTAAACCTCGGTGATACCGACGCCGTGGGAGGCGCGCGCATTGGTCCCGCTAAAGACGCCGATGGCGTACTCCGCCTTCAGGAAGCCTCCGATGCCCAGCATCTCGGCCCCAACCTGGCGTTCGGACCCAAACATCGTGGTGGTAGGCGCCCAGTCGATGAGCGACAGAGCGGCAAAGGATTGTGCGCGGTAGCGGTCGTAGGGGATCTTGAACTGCCCCACTCGAAACGTGGCGAACTTGAAGCGCGTGAACGCAAACCACATGTCGATGAGCTCGAAGGCGCTCGGCGTGAGGTTGATCTGAAAGCGGCTCCGGATCCGGCCGTCGATGAACGAGCTCGATAGTGTCGTCCGGATCCGGCGAAACTGGAGCGTCTCTTGCGAGCTCTTCGGGACTCCCCCTCCGGCGAACTGTTGGTCGTACTCGAACTCCATCTGCGCAGCGAAACCAATTCCGATCCAGTCGTCGGTCTTGCCGATCCGTATTCGAACCGGCCCAAGACGCATGGGCAGCTTTCGGTCGTCCGGAACGTCTGGCTCTGCCTCGGCAAGCGTGGTGGTGCTCGGCTCAGCGGAGAGCGCGTCACCCACGTCATCGGTGACATCCTCGCTAATGGAACCACTCTCCTTGGCGACATCCAAGGTGCGCTTCTTGCGCTGCTGCTTCTCGTCTTCTTTGTCGTACTGAGCCTCGAGGCAATCTAGGTCGCACTCCTCCGGAGGGACCTCGGCTTCCGATCCCTCTTCACCGTCCACCTTGGCCGCCGGCTCCTGCTCGGTCTCGGTGAGCGACGGCTCCCCGCCCAACTGCTCGTTGTCCTCCCGGTCACCCTTGGGCTTCACGAGGCGAGGGTGCTTGTCCTCGGGTTCCTGCTCCGGCGCGGTGCCGGCGTCCTGCGCGGATGGACTACCCGCATCGGGCTCTTCAGCAAGCGCGGAAGATGCGCCCCCCACAATGAGAACCATGACGATCCATCGTGCAAGGGAGCGCATCAACCGTAGGATGCCAGCCGATCAGGGCCCCGACTAGTTTTCCGAGCCCATAATCTCCATTTCGGAGATCTTCGTCGCCTCGATATCCGCCGCGCAATACGGCATGTCGTTCCAACCCTTGTCGGAATAGACCTGAGTCAAATCGGCGAAGTGGTCGGACGTCGGATCGGTCGACTGCGAATACGTCAGAACGGCGTAGGCGTCCGGACATTCGGTTTCATCCCAGGTGACGGTCTGCATGTAGCTGTTTCCGCCCGGGATGTCGGCGTAGCCCACCTGATCCACGAAGTTGGAGCCGATCACGCTGAACATGAAGCGACTGGAGCCGCCGTGGATTGGGATGTTCTGGCCTTCGCCCACGGGACGGAACTGCACCTCGCCCCAGGGCCGGTCGAGGGGGATGCCGCCATCGACCATGAAGTCGACGCCAGCGCCGAGTGCGGCCTTCACGGCTTCGACGACATCCGGGTCGTCGTCATTGAGCGTGTTGGGCGTGTTGACCGGATCTCCGGCGTCAAACGGCACGGCCCACAGGCCGTCGGTGTTCTGCACGCGACGCCAGAACTCGTTCCAGATCGTGGAGCCGATGCTATCGTTGTTGAAGTGACCATCCCACGCCGCGAGAATTCCGCAGGCGCTCGCGGCCTCGGTCGGGTTGTCACTGTACGTGCTCCAGTCCCCCACGCTGTCGCAGATCGCGAGGACGTCGGTGAGCGTCATCTCCCCGGCGATGTTGCGGTTGCCGTACATCACGTCTTGCAGGAGCTCGACCGTGAAGCCGGGCTCCGCGCTCAACCCGTCCGTGCCGGCGATTCTCCCCTCCGCTTGCACGAAGGCCTGCCGCGTTCGGAGCGACTGCTGAATACCCTCGAGTCCGATGAGCGGTGAGAAACCCGTCAGTAGCTGGTCGGGGTTGCTCAGCCAGTAGCTGTCATTGGAGTTGGCCGTGTACGGGACCCCCGGGCCGGTTGGGAGCTTCGGAAGGCTGTCGAAGCCGAAGAGCCCTTCGGGCCCGCCCGGGTCGCTTCCCCACTCACAATCGCTTCGCGATCCGTTGAGCGTATAAAATCGGTTCTGGCTGAGCGCAATCGAGATGAGGCTGTCCGCGCAGCTCTCGAGCTTCTCGGCGGTCACGTGCGGCACTGTGGTGATATCCGCGTAGTACCCCGTGCCGGCCCGATCGGCCGCAATCGTGTTCACCCACGGAAGGCCGATCATACTCAACGCTTCTTCGAACTCCGCGATGCAGTTCGCCTGGCCCATTGCCCGGAGCTGGTCGAAGATGCGGGTGTTGTCGAAATTGGCGTCGCGGATCGCGACCACGGTGTTGTTTCCGGTTGGCCACCCGCCAAAGCCCGCGTTGACCAATGCCAAATCGATGATCGGGCCGTACTGGCTCATGTAGATCTCTTCGACCCGGTCCTCGATGGTGCCGTTTTCGAGCTTCACCTGGATGGTCACGTCGAACGTCTCGATATCGCGCACCTCGCGAACGTGTACTTCATCGGATCATCTTCAAGCAGGTGCAACTCGTACCCGGTGAATCGCCGGCCGGTCGACACGGTGTGCGTCCACGCGAGGTCTTCGTTGAACCCGATGTTGATGAGCGGGATGCCTTGAAGCGTGGCACCCATCACGTCGTAGACGCCCGGGATCGTCAGGTGCTGGATGAACCAGCGCTCAGGACCGGACCACGGGAAATGCGGGTTCCCCAGGAGGATGCCGTGATCGGTTTGTGATCCCTCGGCGCCAATGGCGTATGCGTTGCTGCCCATGGCAGTAGCTTCAGGCAGACCAAAGGCCGCTTCTTCGATTACGAGGCTTTCGGGTGACACCGCTGGGCTTGCTGCGGCCATGGACATGACTGGTGCGTCCGCTTCGAGGATGAGACGGGCCAGCGAGCCGATGCCCGCGCGGACCATGAGCTTCCAATAGACCTTTCCGAGGTCGATCTCGGTGACC
Organism: Deltaproteobacteria bacterium; assembly: GCA_019309605.1. Lineage (GTDB taxonomy): Bacteria > Myxococcota_A > Polyangia > Polyangiales > Houyiibacteriaceae > SG8-38. The sequence goes on from JAFDFW010000450.1 coordinate 3,707, forward strand.
GGTCGGACCCAGTCCGCGCCCCGGCAGCCCTCGGGCCCTTCGGCGAGATTCTCGACACCGGTCTCCTCGAGGTACCTATTGAGGCCCGAGGCGTAGCCACGTGCCAAAGCCCGCAGGGTGTCGTCCAGATCTCCGAGGAACTCGTTCTCGATGAATTCGTCGGTGTTGAAGAAGGTGTAAACCAGATCGTTTGCAAGGTTGCCTTCGGCCTCGCCCAACCAGCGCAAGCTCTCGCCGTTGGCCCGGACGACCTCCTTCATCAGCACGCAGTAGTTCTGCTGTGCATACGCGTAAGCCGTGCCGTAACCCAAGCTGCCCCAGTCGTCGGCCGTGATATGAGGGATGCCAAACTCAGTAGTGACGATCTTGGCGCTGTAGTTGCCGTCTCCGGGATCACCGAGGCTGGCCGCCGGGCTCCCGTCGCCGCAGAGGTCGACGCCCCCGCCAACACCACCGGCCCCGCCGCCGCCGCCGCTACCACCGCTTCCCGCCGTGGTGCCGCTGTCCGATCCACATCCCGCTGCGGCGATCACCCCGCACAACCCAATCAAAGCTATCAAACGCGTCATCTGACTCTCCTGGTCCCTGCCTGAACATGCTTCCAGACTGTGGCCGGGACCATACCAGCACTTCGCTGGGGGGCGCTAGCCATGCAGTCGGTGCTTGATGATGCCGGGCAAGCTCCGACCGATATCGGCGATCGCCTTTGCCCAGCTGAATCGGTCGACCCATTCGGTGATGAGGCCGTCTCTTACGCGGAATTCGCCCTGCACGGGCAGCGTCATCGACAGGCCGCCACCTTCGATGATGTCGACACGGTCT
>JAFDFW010000055.1 GCA_019309605.1 Deltaproteobacteria bacterium
AATGCTTTGATGCGTGACGAAAGTACACTCAGTGTCGCGCGCCCGAGTCTGTCGACCACTTCCGGACGGCTGTCGGCGAGATTCCTCCGCTCCAACGGATCAGTGCTGAGATCGAAGAGCTGGGTGGTGTTGCCGTAGGCGATGTACTTCCAGTTGTCGAAAACCATTCCCTGCCATTGCCTTTTGTACATCAGCGGGATGGCTCGAGGGCTCGGCTCGGCATTGCCCTGCATGAGGGGCAAGAGAGAAACGCCGTCCCAACTCTCGGAGATTGGAAGCCCGGCAAAATCAAGAAGTGTTGCGGCTACATCGAGAGCGGAATCGACAACGAAGTCGTAATCTCCCGGCGGTACGCCGGGGCCCTGGATGATCAACGGAACGCGGACGTGATCCTCATACAAGGTTTTCCCGACTTGTCGCTGCTGGCGCGTGACGCCCGCGCCGTGGTCCGAGCCGATGAACCAGACCGTGTTCTCCGGGTGATCGAGTTTCTCCTCGAGCAGACTCCGAAACTTTGGCAACCAAGCGTCGGACGCTGCGATGGCGCTGTCATAGTGGTCGAGAAGGCCACTGCCGAAGTCGAACTCGGGGCTACCGCCAAACCCTTCGCCCTTCCAGTGGGGCCAAATGATGTGCACCCAAATGAACGCTGGCTTTTCGCGCATGCCTGGCTGCTCGAGATGCTCCTTCAACTTGGAGAAGAGGCTCTCGACTGGGACGTTCGGCCAAGTCTTGACGAAGTATAGGTCGTTCCGGTGCGGCTGAGGAACGGCCGTGTCGATACCATATGCACTCGGATCGAATCCCTGTTCGGTACTCAGGTCGAAGTAATTGTGGACGAAGAACGAGTAACCTCGCTGCTTGAGCTGTCGTGTCAGCGATTCGTCGATGAACGGGCGGGGCGGCGCGTGCGTATCAAACGATCCAATGAAGCGGCCGGTGATGAGCTGCGATGCGAAGTTACGCGTAAATGGGTACGCGCTGTACGCCCGCCGGAAGATGGCGCCCCGCCGCGCCAACGCGTCGATGTTCGGCGTCGTAGGGTTTCCCTTGTACCCATATGCGCCAACATGATCTGTCTGGACGTTGTCTATGTAGAAAAGCACGAAGTGGGGTGGCCTTGTTTTGGCTCTCTCTGCCCTGAGCGCTCGTATCTCCGCGCTGTCGAACATCGGCTTAATCGGCGGGGTATCGCCTACAACCGTCGTTTCTTCACTGCGACCACTGGGTGTGGGTAGATAGCGCGCGACGCCCGTTTCACCCCAGGTCGCAAAACCCCACGCCGCGCGCTGAGAACTCAGAACGAACGAGCTTGCCGCAAGCGCCGTCGCGAGCACCGCACTGAGCCCAGCGGCGATCGGTTGAAGCGAAGCGGATCGTGCTTGCATGAGGTGCGCCGGCCGCAGCAGGTAGTCGAAGCCCACGACACAAAGCAGCACGGCTGCAATGCTGACAAACCGATGGATCGGCTCGTATTCGTTCGGCAGCACGTATTTGTTCGTGAGCACGCATGCGAGACCGAGGCCGAGCATGCCGGCGCCAAACAGCACGACGGCACGATCCGATTTCGGCCGCGAAAGTGCGACCCACGCGTAGCTTGCAAACGCGATGCAGATAGCAATCGAGGCAAGTGCCACGAGCGCGGGCTGAAACCAGAGATCTTTCACCGTTGGCCCGGAAAAAGTGAGATTCGCGAGCCACAGCGAATACGGAAGCACCAGCAGGGCAACAGCCAGGCAAGGCCAGAACACGCGAATGCTGCGTGGTCGGGCAAGAAGGCGATCGAACGCATCTAGCGTCAGAACCGACGCAGCGGCCGCGAGGGTCCAAACCAAGCTCACGCCCCATAGGAGCGCCGGTAACAGAAAAAGACTCTTGCCCTCGAACGAGTTCTTGACGACCGGAGACAGGAGCAACCACTCGAGCGCAGCGATCGCCGTGGCAGCGGCCAACGCCGACAGCGTCAGCTGGTAGACTCGCGCGGCCCACGGGATTCGCGAATGCTCGTGGTGAGTTGCTACTTCTTGTGACTCAGCGCGCATTCTCGGACCGCAGGTCTTCTTGCCTGAAACCCGCACCATCAGCAAGAGCCACTTGGCTCATAGGAACCATTCGGAGCTCTGAATTGCGGGGTGCTCGATGGTATGTTGAATGGCTGGGCGGATAGGCGAAACAAAGGCAAGGCCGTTCACTTAGGAGTCCCGGGGCGGTTTCCCTTTGTGGTTTGGCGGCCGCGCGTGCGATTCGCTATTCGCACTCGCCGGTTCGAACTACACCACTATGAGCACCAGACCGTGCTCCGCAGCCCGTCTCAATCACCACGCTGTCAGTTCCGCACACAGCGCACTGACGCAGTTGCATTCTTCATGACGCCTTGACTCCAGCCGGCACCGAAGGTCTGCGCCCAGGCGCCGTCATGATACTGGCTCTTGTCATGGGTCGACGACCAGAACCATTTCCCGGGATCGGCCGAAGCACTCCCTTCAAGGGTGCCCTTCAATTCTCCCTTTTCTCTGTTTTTATAGAGCGCGCCCAACTCGCCGCCACTCTTCGCTCCTCCCGTTGGAAGACGCCAATCGTCGTAGCCGTTGGCCCGCAATGCTTTGCAGTAGTTGACCGCATTACTCCAAGTATGGGGCGCCGTCGCAGATGCTGCGGTCGTGTAGAAAGACTTGGCCGTCCCTGGCGAGACACCACCTAAGATCGTTCCATCCGCCACCAGGTCACCAACCTCGGGCAACGGTACGGGTACGGGTGGTGGCGCGGGGCGCGGTGGCGGCTCGGGCGCGGCGCGCGCCGCTTGAACATCGGTGACCAGGAACAGGGTGGACACGAAGTTGTCATATCCGGCGATGATCAGCGGGCCGGCCGGCAGAATCTGCAAGCCGCTGGTGAGCACCGCTGAAGGCCTTCCTGATCTGAATTCTCGAACCCAGCTGAGCCTGCCATCTCGGGTCTGAAAAGCCGCTACGGCCGCCAGGTTCTCGTAGTCCTTGCTTTCGAAGTCCTCGCCATACTCGTAGAAGAAGTTGTGATAGGTGCTCAAGACGTACAGCGTGTCGCCGCGAACGATGGCACCACGAAGGCCCATGGGATCCGCACCGTAGGAGAACCTCGTTCCCTCATGGTCCACATCTCGTTCGCTGTACGAGATTGACACGAGCTCTGACCATTTCTGCCGACCGCGGCTGTCAATCTTGATGATGACGATCTTCTCGCCCCTCCCACTTGATTTCCCCACCAGATAAACTGATTTGGCATCTTCGCTGACCGCGATCTCGGTGATCTCCGTGAAGCTGAGGTCGGGGTCCTCGAGCGAGCTTACATCTACAGTGATGCGCTCGCGCCAGACCTTCTTGCCGTTCCGGTCGAGCTTTGTGACGTTGGCCAGCGTCACCTGTCCGTTGGGCGACTTCCCGGCTGCCGCCACCGTGGCTACGACATAGACGTTGCCCAGAGCGTCGACATTGAACGCACTCGGGGTCCGATCGGCGAGGTTGTCTTCGTGCGTCGTCGGCTTGCCAAAATCCACCGACTGTCGAAGCCAGGCTTGCTTTCCATCGAGGGAATACTTGGCGATGAAGCGGTGGCCCTTCGCTGTGCTCGGCTGGGTCGGCAAGCTACCCGGCGAGGATCCGAACACGTGGACACCGCCGAAGGGCTTCGACAGGACCTTGACCACCGCGTCACTTTCGTTGCCGGGGCCATCGACCCAGTGCTCCCAAGCCTTCCCACCCGACGGGGTAAGCAGTCCAACGCCAACGAAGGTGCCCGAGCGGCCCGATGCGGAACCGGCGTAGAGGACGTTCCCGTATTTATCGACCTGCATGGACGCGGGCGCCACCGAGACAGTTTGGAGCCATGGCTTCGACCCCCGACGTGGGCAAGTCGAAATCGCACCCCCGGTGGGCATCGCGGCGGCTCCGACGATGGTCCCATCCCGGCCGACGACCTTGATCGAGGTCTGCTCGTCACCACCTGGCTGCGCCGGAAGCACGAGTTGCGGACACATCGGCTTCCACGCTCCAGCCCGTGGCGCTTTGCCGAAATCGATGAACTGGCTCCGAGGCGTTGCGCTCGACGTTTGCGCCTGTGCCCCAGGGTCGACGTCCAAGGCACAGGCGGTGACCGCTGCGCAAGTCACGAGTCGTAGGAACAGGCTTCTCATATGATCGCCCACGGGGAGCCGACGCGCCTCGGCATACTTCTATTCGAGCCTCTCTCTCGCGACCATCTTTGAACAGGCGAGGTTCTACACTCACCCATCTGAAGGAGCGTAGTCAAGGTGCTTGCCGATGACATACAAGAATGACGTAAGCCGGATTCGGACATCCCCGTGTTGACTGCGTCGTCTGGGTACCCTGCCCGAAACGCGACGGCGCGCTTGACTATCTTCCGGTGAATGTAGACTCTCCGGCTTCGTCCACCGTAGGAAGGTTGCCCATGAAGAGGACGACTACAGTGGTGGCGTGTAGAACATTCTCTTTCGTATTGATCAGCCTCGCCGCGGTCGCTGCATGTGCGTCAATAGCGGGCGCGGTGCCCCTCGTACGCACAGAGCTCGAGGCGGAGCCGCCGGAGGGTCGTTGGAAAGAGCGGTGTCCGGCAATGGAGACGTCGGGGTTTGATCGGGACGGCGAAGGCTCCCGATTCAACAAGAAGCGCACGCTCTTGATCAAACGAAACGTCTCGCCTGAGGCTGCGTTCGACAGTGTCGAAGCGTTGCAACGAATGCAGAAGCGGACCCTTGCGATCGGTTCCCAAGACGGCTCGGTAATCGGCGTTTCAACGAGCGATGGTGCTTGGATCATGCGGTGCGCGGGAGGGAAGCTTTCATGGAGGAAGCCGCTCGATCTGGCGCCGACATCGGTCACCACCGACGCCGCCGGTAACGTGTACTACGCCGGGGTTGCTGCCGGCCCGCAGGGCGCATACGTTGCACTCGGCAGCCTCACCCCAATGGGAGACAAGGCTTGGGAGGCGCGCATCGACGGGCCCGGCAACCAAAGTGAAGCGACGCTCGAGGTCGCGCCCGGCGCCACCGGAGTGGTTTACGTGTTGGGCACATCGACCGAGACCCTGCCAGGCCAGCCAGCCGGAGCCAAAGGCCATCGATTCGTCGCCAGATACAGCAGTTCCGGCGAGCAGGAGTGGTTGAGGCAATCTCCCGATTTCGGCAAACCGACGAGAGAAATAGGCGTTCGGGAGCTAGAGGGCGGTCTGAACTTCGTGGTCATGGGCGACGACACGACGCCCTCCTCGTTCGACGTCGACGCCGCGGGGAACGCCTACGTGGCTACCATGCTCCCGGGCGCTGCAGACTCGGAAGGTGGCAAGCGGATTGTTCCTCTTGCCCGACTCGTCGTCATCGATGCGAAGGGGAACAAAGTCTCGGCAGTTACCGTCAGAGTGGCTTTCGACGATGTGCCGCTTGATCTGATGCTCAACAAGGTGCTCGTTCGCCAGGACGGCCAGTCGATCTACTTGGTTTTGGGCCGCTCGATCGTCAAGGTCGATCGCCAGGGCAAACAACAGTGGGCGCGCACATTGTTCATGGCCGGCATCAAACCTGAGATTGAAGGAGAGGATGTCGCCTATGTAGACATGGCGGCCTTCACTGATGCGGCACTTCAGGGGGACAGCCTGTATTTGCTGTCGCTCTACACCTACGATGATGACAAGTGGCTCCCGTGGAACAGGACACTCGTTGTCGCTGTCGACGCCGAGCGCGGAGAGCCGCGATGGGCGCGCATCTATGGCGTCCAAGATGGCGCGACCGGGATCCAGGCGCTTCCCAGTGGTGAGGTGCTCGTCACCCTGCTGGACCTCCACGCCCACAACGTGTTCCGCAGTGACCTTACGATAGCGAAGCTCTTCGAGCTCTCCGGTGCAAAGGTCGATCCCCAAAAGCCGACCGGCGAGCCGCTCAAGCCGCCAAAGGCGAGCGGGCCGGCGGGATCAATTGCGGCTGCCTCGACGGTGCCAGTCACCTTGCCCTTGCCTGACCAAATGGCGGAGGGTCATTTGAAGCAGATGTGCCCGACGATGACGGTGTTCGGCCGCGAGCGCGATTTTGATTTCGAAGAAAAGCACTCGCGGGTGGTCGCCCCAGGCACGTCGCCGAAGGAGGCGTTCAACAGCGCAGATGCATTGAGGCAAACGCAGGCGCAAGCGCTTGTGATCGGTTCAGCAAGCTATTCCGTCGTCGGCATCTCAGTCCACGACGGCGTGTGGCTAACCCGCTGCGTTAGACGCGGGTCCACTTGGTCGAGGAAGCTAGACGTCGCACCGACGTCGCTCACCACCGATGCCGCCGGAAACATCTACTACGCAGGCGTCGGCGCGGGGCCTCAGGGCGCCTACGTCGAGATTGGCAAGTTCACCGCAAAGGGCGCCAAAGCTTGGGAAGCTCGGATCGATGGGCCCGGTCATCAGAGTGAAGCGCAGATCCGAGTGACACCCAAAGGCAGGGCCGTGTATGTGCTGGGCGTGTCCACGGTTGCGTTGCCCGGTCAGCCGGCGGCAGCAAAGGGGCAACGGTTCGTCGCCCGGTACGGCCCGTCAGGGAAACAAGAGTGGCTCCGGCAGTCCGCGGACTTCGGGAAACCAACGACGACGACCCGAGCGTCGCAGCGTGAAGGCGGTCCCCGGATCGCCACGATGAGCCCGGATTCCACCCCCTCTTCGCTCGACATCGATGCCTCCGGCAACGTCTACGTGGCCGCTGGATTTGCTGCGGACGCGTCGACGGCTGGGGACGGTGGCGCCGTTCCGCTCGCGCGCGTGGCGAAGCTCGATGCGAAGGGTCAGACGGTTTGGACAACCACAACGGCGATTGCGAAAGGCGACTCGCCGCACCGCACGCTGGCCCGCGTGGTTGCCAGCAAGGGCGGCCGAGCAATTTTCGTGGCCGCCGGCTACTTCATCGTCAAGCTCGATGGAGATGGCGTGCAACAATGGACTCGGCGTCTCGCCCCGCCGGCGTGGGAGCATCCGAACCCCCTGATGCGCGGCGCCTCGAAGCCCATCCCGCGGGTTGATGCTGCGCTCCGAGGCGGTCGGCTCTACCTGGTCATGACCAGCTTCGGCCCCCCCTGGGGCAATGGTACGGTCGCCGTCGTCGACGCTGAACGAGGAGAACTGAAGTCGGCTCGTGTGTACCCGGTCGACGGGTGGGCATCGCGCTCGACGATTCAGCTGCTGCCCGACGGGGCGATCATGATTTCAACCGCGGGCCAGGACCTGACGACCGAAACCGACGGATCTTGGACGACCCTATGGCGCCTAACCGACATGAAAGCGCCTCGAACGCCGTGAGCGAGGCAAAGAGCAGAATCGGCTGATCTTGATGCTTGACGACGATGCCCCAAATCGGGGACCGTGTAGGCTTCGCCATGGCTACTAACGCACTGAAGGTCTTTGTCTCCTCGACCTCCAAAGATCTCACCGACTACCGAGCCGCTGCGCGAAACGTGATCCTGGACCAGCAGTGGCAACCCGTGATGATGGAGCATTTCGGCGCGCGCGCCGACTCCACCGTGGAGGCATGCGTGAACGCGGTCCGGGAGTGCGACCTCGTGCTCCTCATCATCGCGCACCGCCGTGGCTACGTGCCTACGGAAGAGCAAAAAGGAAACGGGGCCGATTCGATCACGTCCCTGGAATTGCAAGCTGCGCGCGCAATCGGCATCCCGATTCTTACCTTCCTCGCCCACGAAACCTGGCCCGGCAACCTGTGGGAAGACGAGGCAGAAGCAAGGCAATACATCCGCGCTTTTCGCGACAACCTCAACCAGGTTGCGCAGTTCTTCAACGCGGAGCCGGACGAAAAGAAACCGCTTTTCGAGGCGTGCGTGCGTGAAGCGATCCTCAGCTACCGGGAGTCCCTGGCCAAGAAGCAGGAGACCAATGGCGGATGGGAGGGCGAGGCGAACCTCGACTCCCTGCCACTGGCCATCGAGGAGTTCTGCGATGGCGTTGTAGTGCCCTTCTTGGGGCAGGGGGTTTTGCAGGACGGGCCCCTGAGCTCCGAGCGGCTGAGCCAGGCGCTGACGAAGGATCTCGAGGTCGGGGACTTCCTGCCTCTCGCGACTGCCGCAGAATATCTCGAGCGTCTTGGAGGCTCTCGCGAGCGCCTCATCTCTCGTTTTGCCAAGGTGGTGAGCGCGCAAGAAAAGGAGCTGGACAGCTGCCCCATCTATGAGCTGTTGGCTCGTCTCGACAAGCAGCGCTTTGTCGTCGCAACGACCTACGACCGAATGCTCGAAAGGACTCTCGATGCGGGCGGCCGCCCCTACGTCGTCATCAAGCACGTGATTCGTTCCTGGGACGGAGAGAACGACGGAAAGATCTTGGTCCTGCCAAAGAACGGCGAGCCTCAACTCTGTCTTGCAGACGAAGTCGAGCTTCCACCTGACCACCTCATCATCTATCGACCGCTTGGGTCCCCTTTCCCTGACGAAGGGGTCTCTGAAGAGTTGGAGATCGACACGCTCGTTGTGACCGAGACCGATCACCTCACCTTCCTCGGCCGTTTGGAGAACCAACATACGAAAATCCCAACGGCTTTGGCGCGTTTCATGCGCCGGCCGTTTCTGTTCTTGGGCTACGCGCTCGAGACTTGGCACTATCGCCTGGTTGCGCACGTGTTTCAGCACCTCGGCCAGCAGGGCCGCGGCGGCTCCGTCTTTGCAGTGCGCAAACCGACGTCGCGAATTGAAGACCTAGCTTGGAAACGGCTCGGGGTGGACGTCATTCACACGACTGCGGAGCAGTTCGTCACTGCGGCAAACCAATCTGAGCACACAGGTAACGTCGCTTGAAGGTCTCCGAAGCACCCGCACAAACCAGGGGGTCGGGGCCGTACGTCGGTCTCCGCCCGTTTGAAGAAGACGAGAGAGACCTCTTCTTTGGCCGCGACAGGGATGCTCGCTTCGTGTGCGACAAAGTGCACTCGTCGCGCCTCACGTTGTTGTACGCTCAATCCGGCACCGGCAAGACGTCTCTGCTACGCGCGATCGTGCGATCCCAGCTCGAACAGGAGGACATGCTCGTCATCTCGTACGATGACTGGACCGGGGATCGTCCACTTGCGGAGCTCAAGGACAAGATCTGCCGTGTCGCCGAAGCCGAGGGTGTGGTCGATCCTGGCGCTGGCGCGCCAGAGATCATGGACCTCGTTCGGCTCATCACCATTGCGTCTGGCAGGACGGTGGCCTTGATCCTCGACCAGTTC
>JAFDFW010000451.1 GCA_019309605.1 Deltaproteobacteria bacterium
CCGTCGAGAAACGGCTGCATGAGCTGGGAAACGGTGTCTTTGCGTACACTCAGCTACCCGGCTCGTGGGGTTGGAGCAACGCTGGCCTCATCACCGACGGCGATCAAAGCCTGCTGGTCGACACGTTGTTCGACAAGAAGCTCACTGCTGAAATGCTGGAGTCGATGCGCAGGGCCTCGCCGGCAGCCGCTCGAATTGGAACGGTCGTCAACACGCATGGAAACGGCGATCATTGCTACGGGAACGCGCTGGTCGCCGACGCCGAAATCATCGGGACTCCCGGATGCGTGAAGGACCTTCGAGAGGCGCCACCGAGCCGAAACCAGCTGCTCATACGGGCGGCTAGCATCATCGGCAGGCTCGGCGCGGGCGGCAGGGTGCTCGGCAAGGTGCTGAACGCGGTGGGAATCGATCGCGTGGCACTGCTTGCCGACGCTGCGCCGCTGGCGACCTCATTCTTCGGGGATTTTGATTTCACAAACAACGACGTCGTTCTTCCGAATCGAACGTTTGAACGCGAGCTCACATTGACGGTCGGTGACAAGCGAGTCGTGCTCATCGAAGTCGGACCGGCGCACACCCTAGGCGATGCCGTGGTCTGGGTCCCCGAAGACCGGACATTGTTCACCGGCGATATCCTGTTCAAGGACGCGCATCCGGTGATTTGGGAGGGGCCGGTCTCCAATTGGGTCGCCGCTTGCGAGCGTCTGCTCGACATGGACATCGAGACGGTCGTGCCAGGGCACGGCCCACTGACGGACAAGTCGGCGCTGAGGGAGACTCTGCGCTACCTCGAAGCTCTCATCGAGCAGGCGAGGAGTCGCTACGATGCGGGCATGTCGGTGGAAGACGCGGCGCACGAGGTCGCCTTCGAGGAGTTCGATCACTGGATCGACGCGGAGCGAATCTACGTCAACGTTCATACGCTCTATCGTGAATTCAGCGGTGACACCGAGCCCGCAGATGTCCTCGCGCTTTTCGCAGGGATGGCACGCTTACATGCCCGTAAAGCACGGACGCTGTGATCGAATGGTTACCACAGATCTGGGTCCGAAGGGGCCAGCGTCAGCCGACGTCGTTGACCTGCCCCGTCAAAGAAAGAAGCCCCGCTTCTTTCGAAACGGGGCTCCATAATTCCGGCGACGTCCTACTCTCCCACAGGGCCTCCCCTGCAGTACCATCGGCTCTGATAGGCTTAACTTCCGAGTTCGGGATGGGATCGGGTGTGATGTACGGCCGGGCGCATCGGTAACACCCCCACGCATGTCAGGTACGCGTCTTTCGGATCGAGGTAGCGCTCACTCAGCTCCTGAATTGCACAGAACGTCTTATAGGCTAACTCTTCCAGCTCAGGAGAGGACGTTTGTAGTTACTATCAGCCATGACACCTCCCCGGTTCAGCAAGTGCGGTTACGTGAGGCATTCCCCGTGCCAGCGCGTATTCCTCTGTTTTTCAGGGGTTTTGAGACCCAGGACGCGCAGCTTTGTCGTCCTCAAAGGCGCAGGGGCTGCGCTCTGCGGCTGGTACCCCTGGACGATTCCCAGGTGAGTAGTCCCTTTGGTAGGTTCTTGGTCTGATGAGAGCAGCCCAAACAGGCGCCGAGGGACAGATGCGTGGTGCAGGGCAAGATAAGATGAAGCCTTCGAGCATCCGAGCGTGGGCCGTTGGCCTGGAGATCGCCTTCCTCTTGGCGGTCTCCGTCCTGGCCTGGGCGACGCTCCAACGAGTCGAACGGCGAGTTCGCGACGATGCTGGGCAAGTGCTCCAGGCCGTGCTCGAGACGTCGCACGAATCGCTGCTCTTCTGGGTACACGACCGCGAAGATTTGGTCGTTCAGTTGGCTTCCGATCCAGAGCTCGTGTCACTGATTTCCGCCCAGCTCGCCCAAGGGCGCTCGAAGGACTCGCTCGGGGGCAGCAGCGCTTTGATGGATCTACGCCGCGTTTTGGAGCGGCACTCACAGCACCACCAGAGCGCCGGCTTCTTCGTGATGGCCACCGATGGAATCAGCGTCGCCGCCGTCGGCGACGACGGTCTCGGGACGCCAAATCCACTGTGGGAACAGCGGCGTCAGCTCATGCAACAGGCGCTTGCTGGGAAGCCCGTCTTCGTGCCGCCGGTTCGCTTGCAGGGCCCCGAGAGCGGCACCACAGTCGAAGACCCGGCGCTCTACTTCGCGGCCCCTGTCGTAGATGACGAGAACAGGACCATCGCCGTTCTCGCGCTGCAGTACTCGCCGAAGCTAGGACTCACACGCATCGTGGAGATCGCTCGCATATCGAAGACGGGCGAGACGTACGCCTTCGACGCGCAAGGGCGCATGCTGACAACGAGTCGCTTCGAGGAGTCGTTGCGCGCCGCTGGCACACTGCAAGCGGGGCAGGACTCAATTCTGTCGTTGTCGATAACCGACCCCGCGACCGGAGAGCTGACCGTACCGGTCCAGCGAGCAAAGGCCGGTCGTGGCGTCGACGTGGACGGGTATCGCGACTATCGAGGCATTCGCGTGCTGGGGGCGTGGATGTGGAGCGGGGATCTCGGCTTCGGTCTCACGACCGAGATTGACGAAGGCGAGGCACTGGCCCCTTACAAGTCTACACGCCGAATCGTCATCGCAGTGCTCGCGACCACCACGTGTTTGGCGCTGTTGCTCACGATCGCGGTGCTCCGCGTTGAGCGCAGACGTTTTGTCGAGGTCCGCGACCGTGAAGAGCACCTTCGGGCCATCCTCGACACCGCAGCAGATGGCATCGTAACCTTCGACGATGAGGGCACGATTGAGGCTACCAATCCCGCGCTAAATCAGATGTTCGGCTACCGGAGCGGCGAGCTGATTGGCCTCGACATCAGCGTTCTTCTTGCGAGCGCTGATTCCCAAGCGCAAGGCCCGACAATCCTCCAGCCACCCGGTGACGACGAGTCCGGTGAGATTAGCCCCGAGCTTCTCGGTCGCCGAAAGGATGGCACGACCTTCGAGCTCGAAGTCAGGGTCGGTGAGTCGGTTGCGGACGACAAGCGACTGTACACGGCGATTCTGCGAGATGTCACCGAGAGAAGGGCCCTCGAGGCGAGGCTTCTGCAGTCACAAAAGCTAGAGGCCGTCGGCCGGCTGGCCGCCGGAGTGGCCCACGACTTCAACAATCTATTGATGGGGATCAGCGGATGCGCACAAATCGCCAGCAAACGGATTCAGTCCGATGCACCGCGCCCCTACCTC
>JAFDFW010000452.1 GCA_019309605.1 Deltaproteobacteria bacterium
TCGCCGACGACACCAGCACGAAGCGCTTGGTGTCGGGGTGCTCCCCACGCAGCGCAGTCAGCAGATTGCGAGTCGGCATGACGTTGCCAAGCCTGAAGTCCTCGTACGAGCTGCCCTTGGTCGCTCCCGCAACGTGCAAGACGTAGTCTGGCTTCTCCTCGCCAATGATGCGCTCGAGGTCGGCGACGCGCGCATAGTCCGCCTCCGCCGAACGGCCCGCCTTTGAAGGCGGGGAGCCCGGCCGACGAATCGCAACGACGTCGGAGCCTGACGCCAGAAGTTGGTCGCGCAACCGACTTCCGATGAATCCGCTCGCCCCCGTAATCAGTACCTTGCCGTCGAGTTTGGGCATCGTCATCGGCACGTCGTGCCCCGCCCGGGGCCAACATGCAAGCCCGGATTGACGCGAACCAGGTGGTGAGAAACGCTACCGACCATGACCGCGACCTTCCGAACGATTTCTCCCGTGGACGGCAGCGTCGTCTTCGAGCGCGCGCTCGATGGGACGGGCGAGGTCGAACGAGTGCTTGCCGCCGCCAGCACGGCCTTCGAAACCTGGCGACAAGTCGCTCTCGATGAACGTTGCACGATGATCCGGCGCTTTGTCGAGCTCGCGGTGCATGACACCGATGCGATTACTCAGGAGCTCACCATGCAAATGGGGCGGCCAGTACGCGACGGTGCCGGAGAAGTGGGCGGCTGGCTGCTTCGAGGACGGACGATGGTCGACCTAGCGCCCAAGGCGCTGGCCGATATCGAGCTCGAGGCACGCGACGGCTTCACACGCTACATCCGGCGCGAAGCTCTCGGCGTCGTTTTCGTCGTCGCGCCTTGGAACTACCCGTGGTTGACGGCGGTCAACGCGTTGGTGCCGGCCCTCGTCGGCGGCAACACGGTGGTGCTCAAGCACTCGGAGCAAACGCCCCTGGTCGCGGAACGGATCGGCAGGGCGGCGAAAGAGGCCGGGCTGCCTGACGGCGTGCTCCAAGTCCTCTATCTCGATCACGGAGGCGTTGCGGACGTGATCGGCGACCCGCGTATCGGCTTCGTGGCGTTCACAGGCTCGGTTGAAGGCGGTCACGCAATTCAGCGAGCAGCCTCGAAGCGCTTCATCGGCGCCGCGCTGGAGCTTGGCGGCAAGGACCCCGCCTATGTTTGCAGCGATGCGGACGTCACGCGCACGGCTGCGAACCTCGTCGAGGGCTCGTTCTACAACGCGGGGCAGTCCTGTTGTGGGGTCGAGCGTATCTATGTACATCAGGACGTGTACGAGCCATTCCTCGAAACCTTCATCGCAGTGGCCAACGAGCTCCAACTCGGCGACCCGCGCGATTCGTCGACCACCCTCGGCCCGGTAGTTCGCATTCGCAACGCCGAAGGCATCCAGGCGCAAATCGATGAAGCCATCGCGGCAGGGGCCCGCCCCCTACTCGACCCAGCCCACTTCACGGAGACCCAGCGCGGACTGCCCTACATGGCGCCGCAAGCTCTGGTCGATGTCGACCACTCGATGCGCATCATGAGCGAGGAAACCTTTGGTCCCGCGGTCGGCATCATGCAGGTTCGGGACGACGCCGAGGCGATCGCGTTGATGAACGACAGCCTGTACGGCCTGACGGCGTCGGTATGGACCAGTGACATTGAGCACGCGCAGCAGGTCGGCGCGCGCGTGGAGACCGGAACCTGGTTCATGAACCGGTGCGACTACCTCGACCCGGAGCTTGCATGGGTGGGCGTCAAGGACTCGGGCCGCGGATGCAGCTTGTCGGCCCTCGGCTACGCGCAGCTCACGCGACCCAAGTCGTTCCATCTGCGTCATACGCCCGGATAGCCTGGTCATCGCCGTTTAGGTCGCTATAGTCCGGCCCGATGAAACCGCCGGTGCTCCGCTGCCGCCACGTCACGAAGCGCTACGGGAAGTTCACGGCGCTCGAGGATCTGTCGCTCGAGGTCTACGAGGGTGAGATCTTCGCGCTGCTCGGCCCGAACGGCGCCGGGAAGTCGACGTTGATTCACTGCATCACCGGGCTCGCAAAGCAAACCAAAGGCAGCATCGAGGTTCTCGGCTTCGACACAAGACGCGACTTCCGTACGACCCGCCGATTGGTAGGTCTGGTTCCCCAGGAGATCAACTACGACCCCTTCTTCACGCCTCTCGAAAGCCTGATGATTCAAATGGGGCTCATGGGGGTCGAGCCGAGTCGCGAACGGGCCGAAGGCTTGCTCAAGACGTTCGCGCTCGACGAAAAGCGCGACGCCTACACGCGCACGCTGTCGGGCGGCATGAAGCGACGGCTTTTGGTAGCGAAATCACTCGTGCATGATCCTCGGTTGCTCTTTCTCGACGAGCCGACGGCGGGCGTCGACGTCGAGCTCCGCCAAGAGCTGTGGCAGGAGGTCGAGCAACTACGCGCGGCCGGCACCACAATCGTATTGACCACCCACTACATCGAGGAGGCCGAACAGCTCGCAGACCGGGTTGGCATCCTGCACAAGGGGGAGCTCTTGTTGGTGGAAAGCCGCGAAAGCTTGCTGGAACGGCACGGGGGACGCGCGCTCGAGGACATCTACTTGGAGCTGATCCGCAAGGCTGACGGGAGGCACGTAGCGTGAGCACGATCGTGCTCAAGACGCTCTTCATCAAGGAGATTCGCCGTTTCAGCAAGGTGTGGTTGCAGACCGTGCTGAGCCCGCTGGTGACGACGAGCCTCTACTTCCTGGTGTTTGGCGTGGCGCTTGGATCGCGCCTCCGCGAGATCTCAGGCGTGCCTTACATCCAGTTCGTCGTGCCCGGCCTTGTGATGATGACGATGATCCGCGACTCGTTCTTGAATACGTCGTCGAGCCTGTTTCAGTCGAAGATCAACGGAACGATCACCGATATCTTGGTGGCGCCCATCGGGGCGTTCGAAATGCTTCTGGCCTACGTGGGGGCCGCCATGATCCGCGCCATCATCGTAGGAACGCTGGTGTACCTGGTGGCCCTGACATTCACCTGGTTTCCGCTGCACCACATCGGTTGGACGGTTTTCTTCACCATCTTCGTGACGGCAACGCTCGCCATGTTGGGAATCGTCGCGGCGCTCTGGGCAGAGAGGTTCGATCATCTCGCGATCTTCCCGAACTTCGTTCTTCTGCCATTGGCCTTTCTGGGCGGCGTCTTTTACTCGATCGATCTCCTGCCCGAGCCCTGGAACACGATCAGCCGTTTCAACCCCGGGGGTCGTGCTGGTTTCGTTCTTGGTGCTTCTCGGAGTCACCAGCGCGTTGCTGCGCAATGGCTACAACTTGCGAAGTTAGTCATCATGGGCGGGCAGGCATGAGAAGCAGCACCTACTTCGCGAATCCCGAGGCACGCGCCTTCCTTCAACACAGAGTCGCGGTGTTCGGGCTGATCGGCGCAATACTCGGGGGCACCGCCCTGCTCTTCCGCGTCCTCATGGGCGCCCTCTTTGGCTTTCTCCGGGAGCAACTCACCGACCCGGGTTTTCTGCTCCACGCGGCCGCGATCGTGCCCCTCATCGGCGTCTGGCTGATCTGCCGGCGTGGGCAGCTGTCGGTCAACGCAATTCACGCGGTCGCAAACACAGGGATCGTTTTAGCCTGCGTCGGCTACATCGGCATGGGCCTCGACATTCGCCCGGAGGTCGGCGCCGATACGATCACAGCGTTCATTCTCGCGTTGATGATGTTCGCCCGCAGTGTGTTCGTGCCAAGCTCCGCGAGACGAACCACCGTGCTCGGCATTCTCATCGGCATCCCGCTGGTCACGACGATGTATTGGCACTCCTTGGACGTGGACCTCAGCATTTGGGGCCAGCTTGGCTACGATGCAGAGTCCGCGAGTCGCGTTGCTGCTT
>JAFDFW010000453.1 GCA_019309605.1 Deltaproteobacteria bacterium
GCGCGCTCCTCCGGGAGGAAGCCGGAGTTCTTTTGGTTCGACTTGTAGTTCTTGAGGTCGATTTCCTTGTGCGCGACGTTCCAGTCGCCGCAGATGACGTAGTCGCGACCCGTTGCGGCAAGGCCGGCGAGGTGAGCTGAGAACTCCTCGATGAAGCGAAACTTGGCGGCCAAGCGCACTTCGTTGCTGGTGCCCGCGGGGACGTACAGCGACACGATGCTCAAATTGCCAAGGCGCGCTTCGATGTAGCGCCCCTCCGGATCAAACTCGGCGGAGCCAAAGCCGTGGATGACCTCGTCGGGCTCCTCCCGAGTGAAGACGGCTACGCCGCTGTGGCCTTTGCGCTCTCCCGGTTCGTAGAAGCAATGGTAGCCGGGCGGCGGGTTTTCGGCCTCGGAGAGTTGCTCGGGTCGTACCTTGATCTCTTGCAGGCAAACGAAGTCTGCCTCCTGGCCCGGGAGCCAGTCGTAGAAACCCTTTCGCACCGCAGCGCGAAGTCCGTTGGCATTCAGGCTGAGCACGCGCATCGCAGCGGGCGAACGCTAGCACGGTGGGGAGCGCCGGCTGAGGAACGGGCGCCGACGGGCAAGCAAGATCCGACGCTTGGGACTCGGGTAACTCCTTGAAAACACGCCCCTCGGGCTCGGCACGCGACCTGCACAGCCACTTCCCATGCCCTCTACCAACGGTTATACTTTGGGTATGAAAATCGCCATTTCGGTGCCCGATGAGGTGTTTGCGCGGGCGGAGCGCCTGGCCAAGCGGCTCCAGGTGTCGAGGAGCGAGCTCTACAGCCGCGCGCTCCGGGAGTACTTGGCGCGCCACTCGCCGGATGAGGTGACGCAGGCGCTCGATCGTGTTTGCGACGAGCTGGACACAGTCGCGGATGACTTTGTGCGCGAAGCGAGCCGGCGCATCGTCGAGGGGACCGAGTGGTAGTCAGCCAGGGCGATATCTGGTGGGCGGACTTGGATGCCCCGACCGGCTCGGCTCCAGGGTTTCACCGACCAGTCGTCGTCGTGCAGGGCGACGCGTTCAACCGAAGTCGAATCGCCACGGTGGTTTGCGTTCCTCTGACGAGCAACCTTCGGTGGGCGGAGGCGCCGGGCAACGTGCTCCTCTCTGCGCGGACGACGAGGCTGCCAAAAGACTCCGTCGCCAACGTGTCCCAAGTCGTTACGCTCGATCGTGGCACACTCCAAGAGCACGTCGTGAAACTTCCACCGCGGCGCATCGAGGCGATCCTTTCCGGCATCGACGTCGTGCTGGGGCGGTGAAGCTCATGCCGAATGGGTTCCGGTATGCTTGGGTTCTGGTTCTCGCAGCTTGCGTGTCGGCTTCCTGTCGCAGGGAAGCGGCTCCGGCCACGGCATCGAAGCCAGCTGCTGAGGTGAGCACTCCGATTCATCCAGGCAAGACGCAGCTCGTCACCGTCGTCACGAGCGAGTGGGATCGTTTTCAAGCAACGCTCCGGCGTTACCAGCGGGCGCCGGGTCAGGCGTGGAAGCTGGCGGGTGCACCAATCGACGTGGTGCTCGGGCGTGAAGGATATGGCTGGGGGCGCGGGGCTCACGGAGCGGGGGCGCCGGCGGGGCGGCCTGGGCCGATCAAGCGCGAGGGTGACGGTCGTTCGCCAGCGGGCGTTTTCGACATTGGCACGGCGTACGGCTACGAGGCTGCGCGCGAGGATGTGTCCCTACCCTACGCGCAAGCAACGCCTGAGCTCCGCTGCGTCGACGACCCGAAGTCGCATCACTACAACCGTATCGTGTCGACCGCCGACACCGCCGTCGATTGGGAGAGCGCCGAGTACATGCGCCGCGAAGACGAGCTCTACGCCATCGCAATCGTCGTCGAACACAACACCCAACGAACCGAACCAGGCGCAGGGAGCTGCATCTTCATTCACGTCTGGAGAGACCCGGACAGCGGCATGACCGGGTGCACTGCGATGCCATTGGACACGCTCGAAGCGTTCGCGGGGTGGCTCCAGCCCAACGCCGCCGTGCTCGTCGCCCTCCCCCAGAGTGAATACGACGTGCTCCGGGGTCCGTGGGGGCTTCCCTAGGCCGAGCCGCTCGGCGGCGTCAGAGCCAGCCAACCTCATCTGCTGTGAAGCCGTCCTCTTTGAGGAGCCTGTAGTTGAATCGGTAGAGCTCGTCTCCGTTTTTCCAGTCGGCGTTGGCCTCGTTGAGGCGTTTCTGCGTTCGGTTAGCTCTTTCCTTGAGCGGTTTACCCCGGCACGGGTCGTCGATGCCCTGCATCACCCTGGCGCCCCTGAGCCAGCTCTTCACGAGCTTGTAGGACTCCGTGCCACGCTGCACCGGGGTCACGTCCGACACGCGCGTCGCGATCTTCTCAACCGAAAAGAGCCGAATGAAGTACGTGCGTCCGGCCACGAGATCGAGGTCGACCCGGTGATTGTTGTAGGCCGTGACGTAGAGTGTGTGCCGCCCGGGGTTCATCGGGATGACCTCGGCTTCGCGGCCACCCACCTCGGCCAGGCATTGCTTGTCCGCATTGAACACGATGTAGTTCATCGCCCGGTCGTCAGGCGCGTTCTGAATGAACACGACCAAGGCCCCGTCTTTGGGCGCGACGAACGCCGACTTGCCGTCTGCGGCAGCAGTGCGCGGACTGGCCACAGCAGCCAGTACAAATGAGATCAACAGAACTTGTCGCATGGTCTTCACTTCGTACTCTTACTCGATCAGGGTTCGCGCAGATACCAGGCCGCGGCCATCACCAGCGCGCCGATTACAGACCAGGCGACCTTGCTGTGCAGGCCCGGCCACAGCCGCTCCAACGGCCAAATCTCCTGACTGAAGAAGTTGTCCGGGAAGGTTTCGACGCCTGCAAAGCCGAGGTGCGCCGGTGGGTCCGCTGGCATCTTCGCCGTGCCGAAGATCCAGTCCCAACTGCTGAAGATGATACCGAAGTTCACCGTCGTCTTGGCATCGCCCTCGTAGTCGTGGTGCCAGATGTGCATCCGTGGGTTGTTGAGGATGTAACGCCAAGGCCCATGGCCTAGATCGAGGTTGGCGTGGTTGAGGTGGCCGATCAGCGTGCCGAAGATGGCGTGGAACATCAGCGCCTCCCAACGGAAGCCGAAGAAGACCAAGGGCAGGTAGAGAACCGACCGGTAGACGATCACCTCGAGCCACGAAAAGCGGAAGGAGACGATCCAGTCCATCTCCCCGTCTTGGACGCTGTGGTG
>JAFDFW010000056.1 GCA_019309605.1 Deltaproteobacteria bacterium
CCCCCGAACAGAAAAGCTAAACGCACAGGCGAGGATCATGGATCGAGGCTGGTATTTTCGTTTGGCAATCGTCGTCGGCTCTTCCGTCTTGGGCTTTCTCGCCCTATGGCCGAGTGTCGATCGATGGGTGCCTTGCCCGGACATCGTTAAAGAGACTTTCGAAAATCAGATCAACCCCGGCCTCGATATCAAGGGCGGCCTACGGTTGATGTATGAAGTCGAGGTTGACGAGTACATCCGCGACCGTCGAGACCGGGTCGCCGAGCAAGTACAGCGCCAGTGCGGTGTCCTGATCGGCGTTGTCCCCGAGGAGGAGGTCGACGAGATCGAGAAAACCAAGCTCGAGGAGATTCGGCAGCGGTGCAAAGTCGAGCGTGTCGACAAGGATGGCGGTGCGGTTCGCGCGATTCGCATCACGTTCTCCAACGAGGAGGACGCGCAGAAGCTCTCCAAGACTTGGGTGAAGGACTACTTCCGCGATCTTCGCGTCGCGAGCGGCGTAGGGGAACTCGTGGTCGACCTTCACATGCGCGAGGAGCAGCTCGCCAATATGCGCGAGACCGCGGTCCGACAGTCCGAGCGCACGATCACCAACCGTATCGATAGCATGGGCGTTCTCGAGCCGACTGTCATCGCCCGGCCGAACGACGGTGACATCATCATCGAGATTCCCGGCGCGCAGGAGAGTTCCTTCGAGCGCATCAAATCGATCATCAGCCGCACCGCGCAGCTGAAGTTCCAGGAATTCGCAGGTATTTGCCGAGGCCTTCGGTGAGGACGCACGGGATCGCCTTCGCGCATACATCGCGACTCTCCCCGTACCTGACGATCACGTCATTGCCATTGGTCGCCAGGATGCCGACCCCGATCGGGGCGGCGAGGGCTGGCGCACCTATTACATGCACCGCGTAGCCGATGCGACCGGCGAGGATCTCGATGACGCGTCGGTGGGCTTTGACCCGCAGAGCGGCAGCCCTGAGGTCGACTTCACGATGAACACGCGCGGCGCCTCGCGCATGGCCGACCTCACCGGCCGCAGCATCGGCAAGCGCATGGCCATCGTCCTCGATGACCGCGTCGAGTCGGCACCGGTCATTCAAGGCCAGATTGGCGCGCGCGGCCGCATCACTCTCGGCGCCTACCTCGACCGCAACGAGCTCCTGCAAGAGGCGAAAGACCTCGTGGTCGTGCTTCAAGCTGGTGCGCTTCCCGCGCCGCTCCGCCCCGCCAACGAGCAGCTCATCGGCCCGACGCTCGGACAGGACTCCGTGCAGAAAGGCGCGGTTGCAGCGCTCGTCGGGGTCATCCTCGTCCTGATTTTCATGGCGCTCTACTACCAAGTTGCGGGACTGGTCGCGGATGCGATGGTCTTGCTGAACTTGCAGCTTCTCTTCGGGACCATGTCCGGCATTGGCGCGACGCTCACGCTACCCGGTGTTGCCGCCATCGCGCTGACCGTCGGTATGGCCGTCGACGCGAACGTGCTGATCACCGAGCGCATCAGGGAAGAGTTGAGGCTCGGCAAATCTCCGCGCTCCGCAGTCGAGCAAGGGTACGCACGGGCGTATTCGTCGGTCTTCGATAGCCAGCTCACGACGGCCATCGCAGGCATCGTGCTTTGGCAGTTCGGTACGGGGCCGATCAAGGGGTTCGCCACGATGCTGTTGATCGGCATCGGAACCTCGCTCTTCACCGGCACGTTCTGCTCGAAGGTGCTCTTTGACTGGCTCGTACGCGGCCTGCGCGTGCAGCGACTGCGGGTGGGCTGACACATGGAACTCATCAAACCCGGTAGCTATTTCGACTTCATGAAGTACCGCGGGCCGGTCATCACGGTCCTCAGTCTGATGGCTCTCCTGAGCCTGGTCTCGCTTTTCTACCCCGGGCCCAACTACGGCATCGACTTCGCCGGCGGCACCGAGCTTCAACTGGCGTTCACGGGCGACACCAGCCCGGGCGAGATCCGGAAGGCCCTCGAAGATGCGGGCTACGCGCGTCCGGACGTGATCAGCATCGAGGACAATCCCAACGAGTACATCATTCGCGTTCGCGAGGTCTCGTCCCTGCCGGAAGACCAGGTCGAGAAGATCCGCGAGGCGGCAGACGCGGCGCTCGGCGAGGGCGTTCTCCGAGAGATGAAGGTCTCACCGGGTGGCGACAAGATCACTCTCCGTGTCTCGGGCGAGATCCATGAGCAGCAACTCCAAGAGGCACTCGAGGCCGGTGGCGCGCATGTTCGCTCGCTCAACTCGCTCTCGGGCAGTCGCGATCCACGCTACGAGGTGCACCTCGTCGGAGTCGCAGACGAGCTGGCGGCTCAGCTTCGGGAGCGCTTTCCCGACCGCGCGCCTGAAGGGGCGCTTCGCGTCGAGTGGGTCGGTCCGAAGGCGGGCGAGCAGCTCCGCGATGCAGCGATCCAGTCACTGCTGTACGCCATCGCGTTCATCATGCTGTACGTGGCCTTCCGCTTCGACCTGCGGTTCGCGCCCGGTGGCGTCATCGCAATGCTCCATGACGCCCTGATCACCCTAGGTGTCTACGTGCTTCTGCAGAAGGAAGTGAATCTCACCACGGTCGCCGCGCTTCTCACCATCATGGGTTACTCGATCAACGACACCATCGTCGTGTTCGACCGAATTCGTGAGAATATGGTGCGCGTCCGGGACAAGAGCCTTCGTGAGCTGATCAATATCAGCACCTCGCAAATGCTGTCGCGAACGATCGTCACATCGCTCACGACGCTCTTGTCGGTGTCTGCGTTCTTCTTCCTAGGCACCGGAGTCATCCAGGACATCGCCTTCGCTCTGGGCATCGGCATCGTGATCGGCACCTTGTCGTCGATTTTCATTGCCGCGCCGATCACCGAGTTGATGGACCGGCGTCTCTTCAATCGTTCGTAGGGTTAGCCCTGTGAACCGGTACAGCGCGCGGCCCTCCGACGAACGGGCGGCCCGCATGCTTGCCGACGCGTGTGGATTGGGACTCACGGCGGCCCAGGTGCTCTTGCATCGGGGTATCGGCGATGAGGAGCGGGCACGCCCGTTCCTCGAGTCCACGCTGCGTGGCTTGAGCTCTCCCGAACCGATGGCTGACCGCGCGCTGGCCTCGGAGCGCATCGCGCGCGCGATCCGCGCTCGGGAGAGGATCGTCGTGTTCGGCGACTATGACGTCGACGGCACCACCTCGGCTGTGATTCTCAGCGAGGTCATTGCGGCCCTCGGAGGGGACGTGCAGGTGCTCATCGCCGACCGATTTCACGGAGGCTACGGCCTCAGCGACCAGGCCCTCGCCCGGTGTGTAGCCGCAGGGCCGGGCCTCCTCGTGACTTGCGACTGCGGCTCGAGCGATCACGAGCGGGTGGCCAAAGCCACATCCGCTGGCATCGACGTCATCGTGGTAGACCACCACCTGGTGCCGGAAGAAACCCTCCCGGCCTTTGCATTTCTCAACCCGCATCGGCCTGAATGCGGCTTCGCCTACAAGGGCCTTTGCAGTGCAGGCCTCGCCTTTTCGTTGGCGGCTGCCCTCCGCTCGGACATGGGCGCTAAGCTCGACCTGCGGGCATGGCTCGACTTGGTAGCGATTGGCACAATCGCCGACCTCGCACCGCTGACTGGGGACAACCGGCGTCTCGTCCGAGCGGGCTTGAAGAACATCGGCTCGCCCAACTCCAGGCCGGCTCTCGTCGCGCTGCGCCAAGCCGCCAAGATTCCGGAGTCCGCCCAACTCACGGCACGTGACGTGGCCTTTCGGTTCTCGCCCCGCCTCAACGCGCCCGGCCGGCTCGGTGTCGCCGACCTCACGCTCCGTTTCCTGAGCGCGAAAACCCCCAAAGAGGCGTGGGGCTTGCTTCAAGACGTCGAGTCGCAAAACGACGAGCGCAAAGCACTCGCCAACCGGGCTACCGAGGAGGCGCGCGCGCAGGTGCGCGATCTCTACGGAGACGCGCCCGAGGAGGGCGTGGTCGTTGCAAGCGATGACTGGCATCGCGGCGTCGTCGGCATTGTGGCCGCTCGCCTCGTAGACGCGTTTGGCGTACCCGCGGTCGTCATTGCATTCGACGGCGACCACGGCCATGGCAGCGTTCGAACGACGGCAGACTTCGATGTCTACCATGCGCTCGCCCAGTGCGCGTCGGACCTGAGCGCTTGGGGTGGCCACCGAGCTGCAGCGGGCCTGTCGCTGTCGAAATCCGCGCTCGATGCCTTCCGCGCGTCGTTCCTACAGGCCACCCAGTGCGCGAGCTTCGGTGCGGGGCCATCGGCGGAAGTCGACGTTGCGCTCGGCGGGGCGTTTCGCGTTCCAAGCGTCGAGGACCTGCAGCGCCTCGGGCCGTTCGGCGAAGGCCACGCCGTGCCGACGTTCTTGGTCGACGCCCACGTCGTCGAAGCGACGGGGGTTGGAGAAGGGCGCGTCCACGGCAAGCTCAAGTTGCGCGTGGGCCAGGATTCCATTCGCGCGTTCGCGCCCGGCATGTTCTCGCGCATCGAAGGCCGAGATAACCTCCGCCTCGTCGGTGAATTTCAGCCCGACCATTGGATCGGCGGCGGAGCGGTCGAGCTTCTCGTCAAGGACGTGCTGGACTAGCGCCCGGTCCATTGGGGCTCGCGCTTCTCGAAGAACGCGGCGAGACCCTCCTTGGCGTCTTCGCTATGGAGCACCGCGTAGAGCTGCTCGCGAAGGTAGGGAAGGGCCTCTTCGACCGACATCTTGCGTTGCTCGTTGAACGCACTGAGCCCCATCCGCATCGCGTTGGGCGACTGTTTGGCGAGCTGGCCGGCGAGCTCGGCGACCCGCGTATCGAGCTGGTCGTCCGGGACGACCTCGGTCAGCAACCCGATCTCCTTCGCCTTGGTCGCGCTGATCTTTTCACCGAGCAACATGAGCTTCAGCAATTCCCGGGTATGAACGACGCGTCGAAGGACCGCCATGATCATCATCGGGAACAGGCCGCGCTTGATCTCCGGCGTCCCCAGGATTGCGCTTTCGCAGGCGATCGCGAAGTGACAGCAGGCGATAATCCCCATCGCGCCGCCCAAGGCGTATCCAGGGATGCGCGCGACGATGGGCTTGTTCAGCGTGTCGAAGCGCAGCATCAAGTCGTCGAACTCGCCCTTCTTCTCGAGCGTGCCCCGGCTCGCGTTCATGCCCTTCAAATCGGCGCCCGCGCTGAACGCGTCCCCAGCCCCGGTCAGAATGATCACCCGCACGTCCTCCGCGGCTTCGGCGTCGTCGAGCGCCCATAGGAGCTCGTTCACCAGCTCCTGACTCAAAGGGTTCTTCTTTTCCGGCTTGTTGAAGGTCAGGGTGACGATGTATCCGTCCTGCTGCACGAGCAGGGATTGATAGTCGCGTTCCTCCATGCCCCGATTCTTGGGCGCTCATTCTGTGAATTCAAGGAGAATGATTCCGCCTGTAACGTCGCGTGGTTGCAGCCATTTCAGGCTCCGTGTACTGTGCGCAGAGACAGGGCGGGGAGGGCAGAGTGAGCTGGGAGCGGATCGGATGTGCGGTTGCACTGGCGGCGATGGTTTCGCTGTCTGCGCCTCCTCGTACGGCCGAGGCGCAGCTCGATCCGGCCAACCTCGACACCGTCCAAGCCACGCCGAAAGGCACCATTGGTCTGGGTCTCGTCGGTGCCGAGCTCGGACTCATCATTCCGTCCGTCTCGGGGCTCAACGAGGCGTGGGCATTGTCGGTGTTTCCGATCGTGGGTGCGGCGGGCGGTGCGCTCGCCGGTTATTTCGCCCTAGACAAGCCCGGCCGTGAGAAGGGCTCGGTCGCTGCGCTCGTCGTTGGGTTGGCCGGCGTGCTTCCCGCGATCCTGGTCACCGTCAAAGGCGTCCGCAAGGAGCGCCAGGATCAATGGGAGCCAACGCCTCAGATCGACCTGCGAACCGAAAAAGAGCAGCGCGCGTTCGAAACAGCCGAGGCGGGGCCGGGGCTCCTTCGACGGTCGCGCTCCGGGTTCCGCGCCGCCGTACCAGGGATGACGTTCTCTAGGAAAGCCCCACAAGACTCCGAAACCGCGCGGATGGGCGGCCTCCGTGACCGAACCGAGATGCGGCTTTCCCTCGCGTCCGGCGTGTTTTAGCGTTCCCGCATGATCACCTCGACGGTGCGCCGAACCGTGCGCGAGCGGGCGCTGGTGTCTTCCGGAGATCACGTGTTGGTAGCATGCTCCGGCGGCCCGGACTCGACCACTCTGTTGCACGTGCTCCATCGACTGCGGGGCGAGCTCGGCATCACGCTTTGCGTCGCGTCGATCGACCACGGCCTCCGGCCCGAATCGGCATCGGAAGTCGAACAGGTGGGGGCGTTTGCGAGCACGCTCGGCGTGCCGTTCTATTCGGCACGCGTGGCGCTCACGAGAGAAGGCGTCTCGATTCAGGCGCGGGCGCGCGAGCTTCGTTATCGAGCGCTCCGGGAGGTCGCCGTCTCTCACGACGCGGTCCGCATTGCGGTCGGCCACACACAGGATGATCAGGCCGAGACGGTGCTGGCGCGCGTGCTGCGCGGTGCGGGGCTCCGCGGCCTCGGGGGGATCGAGGCTCTCAGGTCCGATGGGGTCATCCGCCCGCTGCTCGATTGCCGTCGTTCCAAGGTGCGGGCGTACGCGGAGGAGCGGATGCTTCCTTTCGTCGACGACCCGTCGAATCACCAGCGCGCCTTCGAACGCGTTCGCATTCGTCACGATGTTCTGCCCTCGCTCGCGGCCGAGGACGCACGGGTCGTCGAGCATCTCTGCGCGCTGAGCGATGAGGCCGCTGAGCTCAACGCCTATCTGGACGGCCAACTTCCCGAGCTCCCTCCAAACGGCACCCTCGTCGTCCCTGCCGAAACGGTCGTCGCGCTCCCAGCTCCCATTCGAATTCGCTGGCTGCGGAGCTGGATCGCGCGAGAAACCGGCTTAACCCCTAACCGCAGCCATCTGACCGAGGCGGGCCGACTTCTTACGGGTCCGGGGGAGGTCCTGCTAGGATCGGGTTGGTCGGTCTGCCGTGAGGGCGGCCGCCTTTTGCTGCAATATCGTGAGCATCGTAGAACACGTACCAGTCGTTCCTAAGCCTTCGGCCGGGCAATGGTTGCCAAGCGGGCTCTGCGGCCTCACAAAGTATAGAAGGGGCCGTTGTCCCAAACCTAGGCCCGTGATTCGGCCGCGCCCCCACCTTACCATATGAAACAAAGCCAAAAAACACTGCTCTTCTGGGTTCTCGTGATCCTGATGTGCATCGTGATCTTTAATTTTGTCGCTCGCGAGGAACAACCTCGAAGCGTTCCCTTCAGCGAGTTCGTCACCGACGTCTCCGAGGGCAAGGTCCAGAAGGTCAAGATCCGTCCGCAAGACAACAGCGGCGAGTACACCTACTGGCTCAAGTCGATCGACGAAAGCGCACAGCAAGGTCAGCGTGGCGCCCGCAGCGAGAAGGTCAGCGTCGGCATCATGGGCGAGCAGATCAACAAGCAGCTGCTCGATAACCAAGTGAGCGTCGAGTACTTGCCTGAAGATGAAAACGGTCTGTGGACGAGCATTCTCGTGACTTGGCTTCCGATGATCTTCCTCGTCGGCATTCTCTTGTTCTTCATGCGTCAGCTTCAGGCTTCGGGCGGCAAGGCAATGAGCTTTGGAAAGTCGCGCGCCCGCCTCCTCAACGAGTCTCAGAACAAGGTCACCTTCAACGACGTCGCGGGCATCGATGAGGCGAAGGACGATTGCGAAGAGATCATCGCGTTCCTGAAGGACCCGAAGAAGTTTCAGCGTCTCGGGGGCCGCATTCCAAAAGGCGTGTTGCTCATGGGGGCGCCGGGTACCGGCAAGACGCTCCTCGCGCGTGCTATTGCAGGCGAGGCGGGCGTTCCGTTCTTCAGCATCTCCGGCTCAGATTTCGTCGAGATGTTCGTCGGCGTCGGCGCGTCGCGTGTCCGCGACCTGTTCGAGCAGGGCAAGAAGAACGCACCCTGCATCATCTTCATCGACGAGATTGACGCCGTGGGCCGTCATCGTGGCGCCGGGATGGGCGGTGGTCACGACGAGCGTGAGCAGACCCTGAACCAGCTCCTCGTCGAAATGGATGGCTTCGAGTCGAGCGAGGGTGTCATCATCATCGCCGCGACCAACCGGCCCGACATTCTCGATCCGGCGATCCTTCGTCCCGGGCGCTTCGACCGTCGCATCATCGTGTCACGGCCCGACTTGAACGGGCGCCAGGGCATCCTGGCGGTGCATTCCCGCCATGTCCCGCTGGCCGACGACGTGCAGCTCGACATCATCGCGCGAGGAAGTCCCGGCTTCTCCGGCGCCGACCTCGAGAACCTCGTCAACGAGGCCGCGCTCCTCGCAGCGCGCCAGGACAAGGACCTCGTCGCCA
Organism: Deltaproteobacteria bacterium; assembly: GCA_019309605.1. Classification (GTDB taxonomy): domain Bacteria; phylum Myxococcota_A; class Polyangia; order Polyangiales; family Houyiibacteriaceae; genus SG8-38. Next base: position 8,370 of record JAFDFW010000056.1, read on the forward strand.
TGATCGACTTCGAGATGGCCAAAGACAAAGTGATGATGGGCTCCGAGCGCCGGTCGATGGTGATCAGTGAGCGCGAGCGCAAGACGACGGCGTACCACGAAGCCGGGCACACGTTGGTGGCCTGGATGCTTCCGCACCACGACCCGATTCACAAGGTCACCATCATTCCGCGTGGCCCCGCACTGGGCCTCACCATGGCCCTGCCAGAGGAGGATCAACTCAGCTACAGCGCCGACTGGGTCCACGACCGTATCGCGATGGCCCTCGGTGGGCGGCTGGCTGAAGAGGCTGTGTTCAACCAGCTCACGACGGGTGCCGCGGACGACTTCAAGAAGGCCACCCAGCTCGCGCGCTCCATGGTCACCGAATGGGGGATGAGCAAGGCCCTCGGTCCCCTCTCGTACGTCGAGACGGAGGAGACGAGCTTTCTCGGTCCGTCCCACCACAAGGACTACTCCGAGGAGACGGCCAAGGAGATCGACGACGAGGTTCGCCGGATCATCAACGCGCAGTACGAGCGCGCCAAGGCTGTCATCGCCGAGCATCGCGAGCAGCTAATTGCGATCGCCGAAGCATTGCTCGAGCGGGAGACCCTCGGACGCGAGGAGATCGAGGCGATTATGTCCGGCAAGGAGTTGCCGCCGCCGCTCACGGTCACCGTGCCGACCTACGCGGAGAAACGCCGTGAGAGCGAAGAAAAGAAAAAAGGCGCCATCTTTCAGCCCCGCCCGCGAGAGGTTCCCAGCGCAGGCTAGTTGAGGGAGGTCCGGATGCCCGAGCTGTGGGGCGTCATCAATGTGACGCCAGATTCATTCAGCGACGGTGGTCGGTATCTCGATCCTGGCGCGGCGGTCGCCCACGGTCGGGCCTTGCTTCGGCAGGGCGCGGACGTGCTGGACATTGGGGGCGAGTCCTCTCGGCCGGCCGGCCAAGCCTATGGCGAGGGATTCCTGCCTGTGTCCCCGTCCGAAGAGATCGCGCGCGTCGTGCCGGTCATCGAGGTGCTGGCGGGCGAGCTGCGGGCGCGGATTTCCATCGACACGATCAAGCCCGAGGTTGCCACGGCTGCGCTGAGTGCGGGTGCGAGCATCGTCAACGACGTGCGTTGCGCGGAAGATCCCGGCCTCGCGGAGGCAGCAGCAGCCGCCGGCGCTGACTACGTCATCATGCACAACCGCAGCCGAGGCGAGGTGCGGTCGCCTTACACCGATTACGAGGACGTCGTTGAGGATGTCCTGCAGGAGCTACTGCACGCAGCTGAACGCGTGGAGCGTGCCGGGGTACCACACGCTGCGGTTTGGCTGGATCCGGGCCTCGGCTTCGCCAAGACGGCCCGTCAGTCGGCTGTGCTGCTAAGTTCTCTTGGGCGTTTCCGAAAGACCGGATACCGTGTACTTGTGGGG
>JAFDFW010000454.1 GCA_019309605.1 Deltaproteobacteria bacterium
ATCACAACGCCCTCAATAATCTGCTGCCGATGCGCAGCGGAGAGCTGAGCTTCCCCTTGCTCATGAAGCGCTACTTCGCTGTCGACTACGCTCACTCGGTACCTGTTCTGCTCTGGTTTCGCCTGCTCGACCTGCATACGATCCTGCTGATTGGAGGGATCGTGATGCTGGGCAACCGCTGGCACTGGGCAGCACCATCCATCGTCGCCCTACTTTGGCTGGCTCTGCCGTACATGGCCTTCAAGGCCAGGGGAGCTCTGAGGGCCATGGTTGCCAAGGTCCCGATGCGCAGGGTCTCTGCGATTCTGGCCAAGGCCCTCGACGGTCTGCCCCGCACCCAGCGCACATTCTGGAGATCCTGGCTGCTGACTTGGCTGAACTGGTTGGTGAAGCTGCTCGTTCTGGCTTGGGTGCTCACGCAGTTCGTCGACGTGGGTTCGCCGGCCGCGTTGCTCGCGGCAATTGGAGGCGAGTTGACCAGTGTGCTCCCGTTCCATGCACCGGGCGGCGTAGGCACCTATGAAGCCGGCATCGTCGCGGTGCTAGTCCCCTTTGGAATCGCCGCGAAGCCCGCCCTCAATGCGGCAGTCAATGCCCATCTGTTTGTACTGGGCGCCGCCCTTGCCAGCGCGGCCCTCGCCTTGCTGATTCCCCGCCAGAACGCCGCAAAGTCTTGATAGCAGCGACGTTAATCAACCCATTCACCTCTGACCGCGGCCGCGGTTGCGGGGACAGGACACCATGATAGCATCGATTGGTCGGCGGGACGGGGAACGAATGAACGACGCACTTGCCGGTCCCGACACTCCCGCTCGCGACGTTTCGGTCGTGCTTCCCGTGTTCAACGAGGAGGAGAGCATTGCGGAGGCGGTTCGGGAAATCCACGAAGCGCTCGATTCGACGGACATCGACTTCGAGATCGTCTGTGTGGACGACGGCTCTCGAGATCGAACCTTCGAAATCCTTTGCGACCTAGCGAGCGACGACCCGCGCCTCGTCGTGTGTCGATTCCGCCGCAACTTCGGCCAGACCGCCGCCATGCAGGCGGGGATCGACACGGCGCGTGGGGCGAACATCGTCACGATGGATGCGGATCTCCAAAACGATCCGCGCGACATTCCGGCAATGCTCGCGAAGCTGGATGAGGGCTTCGACATGGTGGCGGGGTGGCGCCAGGGCCGAAAGGACACGTTCATCAACCGGCGCCTGCCTTCGATCATCGCGAACCGCCTCATCGGGCAAACAACCGGGATTCGGCTCCACGACTATGGGTGCACGCTCAAGGCCATGCGCGGCGATCTAGCCAGGGAGCTGCGACTGTACGGAGAGATGCACCGCTTCATTCCGGTGATGGCGTCCTTGGTCGGCGCGCGCATCATTGAGATGAAGGTCAACCACCGCGCCCGCCAGTTTGGTCGCTCCAAGTACGGCATCGGTCGCACGACGCGAGTGATCCTAGACCTGCTTACCGTTCTGTTCCTTCAGTCCTTTCTCGTCCGCCCCATGCAGGTGTTTGGATTGTCTGGGCTGGTTCTCGGTTTTCTGGGTTTCGGCATCAGTGTCTACTTGGCGGTCGAGAAGCTCTTTTTTGGCGCCGAGTTGGCGAATCGCCCCCTGTTATTGCTCGGCGTGATTCTCATTTTGGTGGGCATTCAATTGGTTTCGCTCGGCCTGGTGGCTGATGTGCTGGGGCGCACGTACCACGAGGCGCAGGGTAAGCGGCCCTACCATGTGCGGGAGTGGGTGGTTGGCGGGCGTGTCGAGCGCCCCAGGAGCCCCGCGCGGCTCGATTGAAACTCATTGCGATGGTTCCACGCGCCAGCTATGCTTACAGACGCTATGGGCCCCAAAAACAGTAGCCAAAGTGCCGAAATGCGTCCGGTCGTCGAGGCGACGCCGCGCAAGAAGATCGCGATCTTCATCGTGACCTACAACGCGGTGAAGACGCTACGTCAGGTGCTCGATCGCATCCCGGAAGACGTGTGGGATCGGGTCGACGAGGTGTTCGTCTTCGACGACTCGAGCGAGGACGATACCTACCTCGTCGGCCTCGGCTACAAGCAGCTGCATGGCAAGGCCAAGCTGAGCATCTTCCGCCACGAGGAGAACCTCGGCTACGGCGGCAATCAGATCCGCGGCTACAAGTATGCGATCGAGCAGGGCCACGACATAGTCGCGCTCCTGCACGGCGACGGTCAGTACGCGCCGGAGGCGCTCAGCGAACTGCTCGGGCCGCTCGATCGCGGCGAGGCCGATGCGGTCTTCGGCTCGCGCATGATGACGAAGGGCGCGGCGCGAGAGGGCGGCATGCCGCTCTACAAGTATGCCGGGAACAAAATCCTGACGAGCTTCGAGAACGCCATGCTCGGCACTCATTTGAGCGAGTTCCACTCGGGCTACCGGCTGTACTCCACTGAAGCGCTCAAAAAGATCCCGTTCGAGCGCAACACCGACGATTTTCACTTCGACACCCAGATCATCATTCAGTTCCACGCGGCCGGTCTCCGTATCGTCGAACTCCCAATCCCGACGTACTACGGAGAGGAGATCTGCCACGTGAACGGGATGAAATACGCCGCTGACGTCGTGGCGTCAGTGCTGCGATACGAGGCGCACGAGCTTGGGCTGCAACACTACCCCGAGTACGAGGTGCAGCCGAACTACACGATGAAGAAGAGCCGACTGTCGTCGCACAGCCAGCTGCTCGACATGGTGGGCCCCACGAAGCAGCGCGTGCTTGACATCGGCTGCGGCAAGGGAGAGCTGGGAAACGCCTTGTCACGGCGCGGCCACCATGTGGTGGGCCTCGATCAATACCCGCCTGAGCAGGACCTCGATGCGTTCTACGAAGCGAACCTTTTCGCCGGATTGCCTGACGAAGTGCTTGGCGAGCGTTTCGACACGATTCTGTTCGCAGATGTGCTCGAGCATTTGCCCGAGCCCGAGGTGCTACTGAGCCAGGCTGCCGGTTTGCTCAGCGACAACGGCAAAATCCTCGTGTCGCTGCCCAACGCGGTTCACTGGAGCGTGCGCGCTCAGGTCGCTTCGGGCCGCTTCGACTACACGAACAAAGGCATCATGGATCGCGGCCACCTACGCTTCTTCACGCAGCTCTCCGCCGAGCGCATGTTCGACCAGGCTGGCCTACGTGTGCGCGAGCACCGTACGAGCCCTGTGCCCTGGGAGAATGTGCTGCCGCGCGTCTTTGGG
>JAFDFW010000455.1 GCA_019309605.1 Deltaproteobacteria bacterium
CCCGGCGTCGTTCATGGCGACGACCCCGCACTCGATACCTGGGAACGTCGCCGAGATCGCGTCCGCGAGGTCGGTCGTGAACGTGGCGATCCCGCACTGCCGCGGGAGGTGGTTTCCCAGCAGCGCTACGCGGCGGACCGCTCCGGAGCTTTCGTCTTGGTTCATGCACTCTCCCCTCGAGCGCGCATCACCGAACGGATCTATCGGGTCGCCACGCCCGACGACACCAGGCCTGAGTCGAAGCATCGTCCAGAATGCCACCGGCGGCAACTCGGCGCGCGAGCTGCTGGTTTGCCGGGCAAGAGCATCCAGTCGGACAAAGTCATCCTCATCGACGCGAAACGCGACCATCCGAGATTTAGGTCTGGTTGATCCGCCGCGTGTCATTTCGAGCTTCTTCCATCCTCGTCGACGTCGACACGTGCCCCGACCGCCAAGACAACGCTTGCGAGCTCGACCGCGTGCCTCTCCGCGAGCTCGGGCGGTCCATCGAGCACCTGTCTGCTCCCCGCGACCAACTCCGAGCGCAGCACGAGCTCCGCAAACCCGCGCACTACCTCGAGAGGAATTCCGCCGTCGTCGGCTGCCCGATGAAGCAGTGCTGCGGCAGCCCTGTGGACATCGTCCATTGGCACAACGCCCCCTTCATTCCGGTCACCGTGACCGAAATGAGCGTACTGGTGGCCCTCGCTGACCTCTTCTGGCCGCAGGCGATGTGGAATGTCTCTTAGAGAAAGCGCTGCGATCGGGATCGGGCGCTGCAACCTAAATCCAGCGCGTCTGCCAATTCCGCCACCCTCGCTTTTGATGTGGTTCCGCTAGTTAGCAGCTCTGTCGGGACCTTCAATTCGTCCGATTCCCCATCGGTGACCGGAATGGAGACCGAAACCCTCTGCCGAGCGTCGAGAACCGCACGCGCCTGTTCGCTGTTCGAGTGCACGTATTGAGTCGTTGTGCTGACGCGTTGTCATCACGCGGGATCTCCCCGCCTGAACTGTGCGACGGAGCCGCTTGCCGGCTACGTTTCGACTACGAGCGCCTGTGGCTCGGCGTCAGACGCTTTGGGTTTACGGCCTTCTTCGAGGACATGCGCTGGTGGTTCTCGGATGTCCCAGACGATGCCGAGCCAACCGAGCATCTTGATCGCGTAATAGGTGATGTCGATCTCCCACCAGTAGAAGCCGTTGCGGCAGGACGACTGGTAGTAGTGATGATTATTGTGCCAACCTTCGCCAAACGTAAACAGGGCCAACAACCAACTGTTACGGCTGCTGTCGCTGGTGTTGTAGCGTCGCTTACCCCAGAGGTGGGTGGCCGAGTTGACCAGGAAGGTGGCGTGCCAGACGAGCACGGTGCTTAGAAAGAAGCCAATGAAGAGGCCCGGCCAACCGAGAAGCAGAAACACCGCGGTCCCGAGCAGCGTCGGAGGTACGCTCCAGTACGTGTTGAGCCAGCGCAGCTCTGGATACTTGGCAAAGTCCTGGATGCCGTCCCACTTTGTCTCTTCGGTGTCGTCGAGGATCCAGCCGATGTGGGCGTAGAAGAAGCCGTCGACGATCGGCGAGTGACTGTCGCCGGGCTGGTCGGAGTACTTGTGGTGCATCCGATGATGAGATGCCCACCACAGGACGCCCTTTTGCGCGGTCATTTGAGCGAGCACCGCCAGTACGAACTGGAAAACCCGGCTGGTCTTGAAAGTGCGGTGGGAAAAGTAGCGGTGGTAGCCGGCCATGACGCCCAAGAGGCCGGTGACGGTCAAGACGAAACAGCAGATGACCGCTTGCCAGGTGACTCCGCTCCACAGCGCGCCTAGCACCAACACATGGGAGAGCAGGAAGGGGATGGCGGCCAGCTTGTAGTAGTTGCGGGCCGGCGGGGCGACTGTGTTGGGCTCCATCGGTCGAGGTTACTACTCTGGTTCGCGACCGTTGTCACACTGTTGTGCGAGCAGCTCCCTCCGTTCGGTGGCACACGGTGAGCACACCACAAAAAAGAGCCCGCTCTGTCGAGAGCGGGCTTTTGCGGGCGTACGACGAGTGGAAAGCCGCGGAGAAAGCCGGACGCTCAGATCGCTTCTAGCCGGTTCGCGTGAAGCCGGGCGTTCGGTTGCCCGTGTATCGGTCCGCGGGGTTTTTCGGCGGCGTCGGCTTCGGCTTTCGCGACTACGTCGTCTCCAGCGACGAGATTGGCCTCGAGCGTCGCGCTGAAGTTCCGGCCTGCCTTGTCGCTCGAGGAAACCTGCTCACCCGTCTTGACCATCATCACTGTTCCGGCCGGAACGGTGACCGCTTTCTTTTCCTTGGGCTTATCCGTATCGGGCTTTTCTGCCTTGGACGGGGGAGCCTCATCGAGAGCAGAGGGCTCGGCGCGACAGCCAACCCGCTGCCACTGTATGCGCCGCCACTAGATTCCACCAACGTAAACGGTTCAACGCCGCCGAAATTGTCGCGCAGAATCTGTGTGAGGGCGACTCCAAGGCTCGCGGTGCGGATCCGGTGCTCGGGTTACGCCGTGGCTGAAGGCGATCACCCGCTCGAGTGGGAAATATCTAGGGAGGGGTTCCATCGGTAACCCTTCACCGCTCCCGCTTCTTCGAGGGGCTGGCAGCTCCGATCCGAGCATATACCAGATGCGGCCTGTTGTTTCTCAGACTTCACGGTGTCCACAAAGCCGGCTGAAGCCACGGTCGGGGTAGCAGGAGCTTTCCTGAACGTGGCTTTGCAGCACCCGTCAGGGTCTGCGACTGCCATGCACCGACCCACTCAGGCGGCAGCTCGTAGGGTGGCGTCACACGCATCTCGGTCTTGAAGCCAAGACGCCCGTAGTAAGCGGGATCGCCCAATACATACACCTGGGTCACGCCTGCGTCTTCGAGGCGTTGCAACCCGGCTCGGACGATCGTGCTTCCCATCCCTCGTCTCTGCCATGCGGGTGCGATGGCAAGCGGTCCTAGAAGCGCGTCCGCGCCTGCACTCTCGGCAACGTGGCATTTCGTGAAGATCACGTGTCCAACGAGCAAGCCACCGATTTTCCCGACGAGCGACAACGTGGTTGACGATTCTCGCAACAACTCTCCTAGCAGAGGCAACAGATCCTCATCCGGGAACGCTTCCGGGTAGAGCGATTCGATCACAGCCAAGTCGTCCGGCATGCTCTCTCGGATTTCGATGCTCTCAGTCAAGCGAGGTGCCTACCGCAATCCGTCACCTGGAAGCGCGGAAGACCCGCCGTCGTTCACTTGGCACTGCCGCCAATCTTCCATCAGTAGCTTCACGCCGAAGTAACCGAAGATGAGAGGAAAGAGGAAGTACTGGTACTGCGTCCAGACCAGGGCGAGCAGCGTGTCGGCCACCCCGCCCGGCATGTTTTCGAAACCGGCGAACACCTCGGAGAAAGAGAAGATGAACGTCGATGCCACGGGCTCGCCGCTTCCGAGCACCGGGATCAGGTAGCGATAGGGTGAGCCCTTCTTGTTCAGGTAGAAGAAGTAGATGACCGACAGAACGTTCACGAAGGAGTAGAGCTCCAGCGTGTAGAAGGTCGGGTTGTGGTTGACCGTGCGCAGGTCCACCGAGCTGAAAGACGCCAGCACCCACCAGTACATGTTGAGCGGGCTCTCGCGCATGAAGTCGGTCTGCGCCACCACGTCATTGAGCGTGTGGAGGTTCTCGAACACGAAGGGGGAGAACATCACCCAGGGGATCTCCCACAGGGCGTTGGTCAGGGCGTAGGAGAGCATCCACACCACGAGGGCATCGTGGTAGAGGTCCAGCCTCGACCGGCCTTTGTTCTGCGGCAGCACGAACACGAGCATCCAGGCGTTCAACCAGATGCTAATTGCGTAAAGCCCGATCTTAGTGCTCGGGACGAAATCCAGGACGCCCACGTGGAACAGGACCGCATTGACACCCACGCCACCCCAGACGAGGGCGGTCAAGGTCCAGAACATCCTCGTCGTGCTTCGAGAGGCCA
>JAFDFW010000057.1 GCA_019309605.1 Deltaproteobacteria bacterium
CAAAATCGTCGACTTCGGCATCGCCAAGATGAGCGACATCGAAACCGAGGGTGCCCCAGGGCGCAAGCTGACCAAGACGGGGATGATCTTCGGCACGCCGGAGTACATGTCGCCCGAGCAAGCGGCCGGTAAGGACCTCGACCACCGTGTCGACGTGTACGCGCTCGGTATCATTCTCTATGAGTGCCTCGCCGGCCGGGTTCCGTTCGAAGGGGACACCTTCATGGGCGTGCTCACTCAGCATTTGTTCGCCGAGTTGCCTCCCATCGTCGATCTGAATCCGAAAGCCACTGTGAGCCGGGAGCTCGAGACGGTGATCCGCAAGGCGCTCGCCAAGGATCCCGACGACCGCTATCAGGACACCGAGGAGCTTGCCGAGGCGATCACCTGCGCCCTCGATGGGCGCTTGAGCCGCGCGACCGTGAAGACGCCGCCGTCGGCGTTTGGTCCGCCGTCGCTGGGCTACCTCGATCCGGTGCGGCGACGAAAGACATCTCGATGGGTCTGGGCGGTGACGGTTTCGGCTGTGGTCGCTGCGCTTACCTGGGTCTCTTTGGGTCCCCTCTCGGGGCAGGGGAGCGAAGCGGGCGCAAGCGAGACGCAGGCAGGGTCCAGCCCCGTCGCTGAGACGGTCGAGGCCGCCGAGCCACTCCTTGCTGATGTCGAGCCGGCGCTCACCTTCGTCAACGTTCACGTCGCGACCGATCCGGCCGGCGCCAGGGTCCTCCTCGACAACGGGTTGGAGGCTTGCGCCACGACGCCGTGCACTGTCGAGGCGGAGCGGGGGTCGACACTGGTGCTTCGCGCCAGGCTTGGTAAACGGAGGGGGCGTACCGCGGTCACCCCAACCCAAGAGGAAACAGTTTTGATCGAGCTCCGGGCCCCGAAGAAGACCCCAGCCATGCCTCGCAATGCGCAGGCCCCAAAGCGCAAGCGCGAGAAGCCAGCCCGTTCCTCGGACCTCAAGGTTCCCGAATGGGCTCAGTGAGTGATGCCGAACGCAAGACGCTAGCCGACCTCGAGTGGGACCAGGTAGAGGGGGCGGTAGCGGATCGTTGTCGGGGTCCGCTCCGAGAGGGCCTCTCCTTACCCCTCGCCGACTCGTTCGAAGAGACCGAGCGCGTCTTGGAAGAGTCGAGAGAAGCATGGACGCTGCTCGACCGGAATGAGCGGCTGCCGCTCGAGGGCATCTGCGAGATCCGATCGTCGCTGCAACATCTCGAACGGGAAGGCGTGCTCGACGGCGGCGCGCTCAGGGACATCCGCATGACGCTGCGGGCGTCCGCGGCGCTTCGACAATTTCTCGGTCAGCGCAAGGACAGCGTGCCGTATCTGCATCGCGCCTGCGCTATCGACCCCACGCTCGACGGGCTCGAAGAAGAGGTCGGGATGTCGATCGGCGACGACGGCACGATTCTCGACTCCGCGAGTGCCGAACTCGCGCGTCTGCGCGAAGAGGTGGCTAACCTTCGCGGGCGGATCATACGGAAGCTCGAAGATCTGATCCAGAAGCGAAGCGCGATCCTGCAGGATTCGTTCTACACAATTCGAGAAGGGCGTTACGTGCTCCCGGTTCGCACCGATGCGCACGAACGCTTCCACGGCATCGTGCACGGTTCGAGCGCTAGCGGCGCAACGATTTTCGTCGAGCCCCGGGAGCTCGTCGAACGCGGCAACCGTTTGAAAATGGCTCAAGGCGAGCTCGAGCGCGAGGAGCGGCGGATCCTCGCCGCTCTGTCGGACTTGGTGCGCCAGTACGTGCCGCAACTCCACGCCGCCGCCGAGGCGCTCGACCACGCGGACCTACGCGGCGCCAGCGCCCAGCTCGCGGTTGATCTCGGCGCCCACTTCGTCCAACTCAGCCAGGAGCCACGCATCTCTCTCCGCGCCGCTCGCCATCCCTCGCTGATTCTCGGTGGCATCGATGTGGTCCCGAACGACATCGAGCTCTCCGGCGGGGAGGCCCTGGTGATTTCCGGTCCGAACGCGGGAGGCAAGACCGTCGCCCTCAAGATGCTCGGCCTTGCAGCCCTCATGACCCGGGCGGGTTTGGCGGTTCCGGTCGAAGAGGGGAGCGTCTGCGGGTTCTTCTCCCCCGTGCTTGCGGCGGTTGGCGACGAGCAGAGTCTCGCCCGAAGCCTGTCGACGTTTTCCGCACACCTGGTCACGTTGCGGAGCGTGCTCGAGCAGGCAGGCGAGCGGGTGTTGGTCTTGCTCGACGAGCTTGCGGGCGCGACGGACCCAGAAGCCGGTGCTGCCTTGGCGTGTGCGATCGTCAAGACCCTGGTCGAACGACGAACCGCGGTCGCGGTCACGACCCACTATGAAGCCTTGAAGGCGCTCGCCGCGGAACGCGACGACATGCACAACGCGGCGGTCGGCTTCGACTTCGACAACATGGCGCCGACCTTCCGGATGACGATGGGCGTGCCCGGCGGATCGAACGCCCTCGAGGTCGCGCGTCGCTACGGAATTCCTTCGGAGGTCATCGACCAGGCGCGACGCACGCTCCCCGAGCATTCGCGAAGCTTCGAGACTCTGGTGGCGAAGCTCGAAGCGGCGACCAAGACCGCGCTACAAGAGCAGGCAGCCCTCGAGGATGACCGAGCGAAGGTCACGGAGGAGCGCGCAAAGCTCGACATTCGCCGCCAAGCCCTCAAGGCACGCGAGGCGAAGGGCCTTGGCGCGGAGGCACAGAAGCTAGTCGACCAGGTCAGAGAGCTTCACCGTCGGGTCGACCACGCCAAGAAAGAACTGCGCCAGCGCTCCGAAGCGGAGTCCGTGGCGGCGGCCGCCGAGGTGCTGACCGACGGAAGCGCGCTTCTCGGCGAACTCGACGCCCATCGTCTGTCGTTGGAACCTGAGCCCGTGGAAACTGCCGCGCTCGATCCGAACGCGGTTCGCGTCGGAGACCGGGTGTGGGTCCACCGCCTGCGAAGCATTGCAGACGTGATCGAAGGGCCGGCGCGCGGCAAGGTTCGCGTGTCGGCGGGCATGATGAAGCTCTGGGTCGACGTGAGCGACCTGCGCGCGCTCAAGCAAGTCTCGGCGCCGCCCCCGAAAGAGCCAAGCGCCGTTTCCGGCGCGCACCCGAAGCCGCAGGGCGCCCTGCGAACCAGCGACAACACACTCGACGTTCGCGGGCTTCGGGCCGATGACGCGGTCGCCATGGCCGAGGCGTTCCTCGATCGCATGTACGGGGCCGCAGAGTCGGCAGCGTTCATCGTTCACGGAGTCGGGAGCGGCGCGCTTCGCGTGGCCATCCATGAGCACTTGTCGCGCGATGCCACCTATGTCGAGGGGTTCCGTTCTGCCACCCAGGAGGAAGGCGGTCCTCAGGTGACCGTCGTGTCTCTCAAGTAGGGCCCAGCGGCAAGTAGCCGCAAGCAGCAGCTAGGGATTGGCGGCCTGAGGCTCGCTCTCGGACATGCGCGGCTTCACGCCGAATTGCCAGACCGCGAGGCCGATGCAGACCATCAAAATCGAAGACCATTGTGCCGGCGTCAGGCCGGCGTAGCGCACGTCTCCGCCTTCGAGCGGTGCGGCTCGGAGAAAATCGAGGAAGAAGCGAACCGGCGCGTACACCAGCGGCAAGAGAACGCAGTAGAAACCCACCGGGCGGCGGCTCCGGCGCTCGAGCCAGATGAAGAGAGCGATGATCGCGGCCGCGTAGATCATCTCGTAGAAGCCGAGGTCGTGCCGTGGCTGGAAGGGAGAGGCGCCGAAGTGATATTCGGACACCGCGAGCGGGAAGTCGGTGACCTTGCCGGGATGGTCGTGCACGACGAAGCAGCCCATGCGACCGAAGAACCAACCGAACGGCAAACCGAAACAGACCGCATTGGCGTAGGGGAGGAGTGGCATCTTCTTCCGGTAGCGCCATATGAAGCAACCGAGGATGCCGCCGAAGAATCCGCCGTACGATGAGAGCCCGAGCCAAGTCGAGAAAAACATGGAGGGGTGGCGCAAAACCTCCATCAAGGTTTCACGCTCGTAGAAAAGGCCGTTCAAGAAGTAGCCGAGGATGAAACCGGTCACGACCGCGTACGTCACCAGGTCGCCGGTCGCGATGGTGTCGAGGTCGTTACGTTGCGCGAATCGACCGGCAACCCAAGCGCCAAGAAGCACGCCGGTGGCGACGAGAACTCCGAACGGTTGAATCGATAGTGTGTCGCCCAACACAGGGAGCGAAAACGGAAGCGGTATGTCCCACGACTCGAGACGAAACCAAGGAATGAACAGCGATGCATGCATAGCGGGCGAGCCTAGCATCCACATCCTTGCATCGCCCCTAGACAACCGCTAAGGCCTGCGCGAGGTGAAACCATGACCGAGATCATCGCAATAGCCGCGAGAGAGATTCTGGACTCACGAGGCAACCCCACTGTCGAAGTCGACGTTGAATTGATGGGGGGCGCGACTGGCCGAGCCGCCGTTCCGTCCGGTGCCTCGACCGGTGAGCACGAAGCGCTCGAGCTTCGCGATGGAGATGCGAGCCGCTATCTCGGCAAGGGCGTGTTGAAGGCTATCGAAAATGTCGTGACCGAGGCCGCACCGCAGGTGATCGGCCTCGAGGCGCTCGACCAGGCAGGCGTCGATCAGGCCATGTTGGACTACGACGGCACGCCGTCGAAGGCGAAGCTCGGGGCCAATGCGATCCTCGGAGTCTCGATGGCCGTCGCGCGCGCTGCGGCCGACGCCGTCGGCCTGCCGCTGTGGCGCTACCTCGGAGGCGCGCAGGCACGGGTCCTGCCTACCCCATTGATGAACATCATCAACGGTGGCGCGCATGCCGATAGCGGCCTCGAAATTCAGGAGTTCATGGTCGTTCCGCACGGATTCGAGACGTTTGCGGATGCGCTTCGTGCCGGTGCCGAGACTTTTCACAACCTCAAGAAGCTCCTCAAAGATGCCGGGCACGCGACTGGCGTGGGCGACGAGGGTGGATTTGCTCCGCAGCTCTCGACCAATGAGGAGGCGCTGTCGTTCGTGGCGCGCGCCATCGAAGCCGCTGGCTATCGCCCTGGCGAGCAGATCTCGATCGCGCTCGATTGCGCTGCCAGCGAATTCTACGACAAGAAGGAAGGCGTCTACACGTTCGACAAGAAGCCAGTCGACGCGGCGGGCCTCGTGAACACCTACGCCGACTACTGCTCCAAGTATCCGATCGTCAGCATCGAGGACGGCATGGACGAGAACGACTGGGACGGCTGGAAAGTCCAGACCGACGCATTGGGTAGCAAGGTCCAGCTCGTCGGCGATGACCTCTTCGTTACGAATACCGAGCGAGTTCAGGTGGGCATCGACCGAGGAGTCGCGAACGCGATCCTGATCAAGGTCAACCAGATCGGCACCGTCACGGAAACCCTGAACACCATCCGGCTTGGGGCTCTGCACGGATATGCTTCGATCATCTCGCACCGAAGTGGCGAGACCGAGGACACGTTCATCGCGGACCTCGCCGTCGCGACCGGGGTGGGCCAGATCAAGACCGGCTCCGCCTCGCGCTCCGAGCGCATCGCGAAGTACAACCAGCTCCTTCGCATCGAAGAGCAGCTCGGGGACGGGGCGGTCTACGCCGGCAAGTCCACCTTTGCTGCTTGAGGGGGCGCTGAAATCAGCCGACAGCGAATCGGAGAGCGGATTCGCTGTCGTATTGCCCGGCTCGGAACGCGTAGTCGCTGAGGATCCGCCTCAGGGCCGGCACGTTCGTGTCGAACGGCTCGACGCGCATCTCGGCCAACATGCGGTCCATCGAAAGGAGCGCACGGTGGCGGATCGGTGCGTAGGTGCTCAGCTTCGCGATCAACGGGCGGTCGTCGGCCGGCAAGGCCAAGCCGACGGTGGCCGACGACGTTGTGCGAACGCGGCCCTGGGATGCGGGCGCCACGGCGTATGAGGAAACGACAGCGTCCTGCTGGTCGAGTGCGAGGATTGATGCGTCGAGCGCGTGTCCGCGGGGCTCGACCGTCTCCAGCTCTTCGGGGATCGGCTCGCCTGATGCGATGCGAAGCTGCAGCGCGACCAGGTCGACCCTGGTGACCATCTCGATGAGCGTGTGGTGCCGCGGCAAGCCGATCTTCACGTCGGACACCCAGCAGAGACCAGACGGGCAGATATGAAACTTCACTTCGAGAAGTCCCGCGTAGCGGAGCTCCGCGGCCAGGCGCCGCGCGCTCTCGAACAGCGCCATCCGAAATGCTCCGCCGTCGGAGCGGAAGAGCAACTCAGGTGACGGGGTTTCGTGGATCAGTGTGTGCTCGGATGTCGAAAGGCTGCGGTCGCATTCCGCGATAGCAGTGGTTTCTCCGTGCGAGTCTGCGGCCACGAGCACGCAGATTTCGCGAGGCCGCGACGAGTCCTCGGCGTCGTGAACCGTTCGGACATGGGCCCGCTCGGCCGCAGCACTGATGGTGGCCGGGTCGGTGAGGGCGCCCAGCACGTCGAGATCGGTGCCGACCACAGCCACGTCTGCTCTTTCGGCGGCGCTGGCGAGCTCGAACATCTCGGGCTGACCCTGGTAGCCGAGGTGCGCGGCGTCGGCGCCTGCCTGCTCGAGAATCCCAGGGAGCTGATCGCTCGGAATCGCGCTGGCCTCATCGAAGTCGACCTCGATGCTCCGGTCTGCGGCTTCGATGTGGCGGCTTGCCGGGGTGTCTTTCGGAGCGACGACGATGGATTCCACGCCCATACGCCGGCATGTACGCGCGACGCGGGTCGCAGCCTCTCCTCGCCGCAAGATCAATACTTTCTCGAACACGCGCGGAGCATAGCAACCGGCTCGCCCGGAGCACCCCGCGGCCCGGCTTGACCAAATCGAACTCCGGCGCCAGTAGCCAAGCCATGCCGGTGTGGCTCCGCTCGCGTGGTTTGGAACGCCGCTCCGTTCGTCACGGGGAGCTGTCGTGGCGCGCCGAGGCAATGCTCGAGTCGTTGGATCTGGCTGACGCTGAGCTTTCGATCCTGCTTTGTGACGACGGGACGATTCGAAAACTCAATCGCCGCTACCGGAAGAAGAACAAGGCGACGGACGTGCTCGCCTTCCCGATGCAAGAGGGCCCCGGCCCGGCGGCCCAGTCGGGCCTGCTCGGTGATGTGGTGATCTCGTTGCCTACCGCGACCCGCCAGGCGGCCGAACACGATCGCCCGATCATCCAAGAAGTGACGTTCTTGCTGGCTCACGGGCTGCTGCATCTCCTCGGCTACGACCACGCGAACAGGCGAGAGGAGCAGGACATGAAGGCTCGAACGGAGGGTCTTTTGGCCGCGGTGGATGCCGCTCGATAGGTGTTTTGGGGTGTGGAAAACTCCTGTTAAGCCGGCTGAAGTCCTGGGTCAGATCCTCGTCCGCAGCCTGTATTTTGGCGTGTAAACCGTTGAAACCAAGTCTGATTTTCTTATCAGCACACTGGCTTGAGAAACCAGCACACAAAGGATCGGGAACCTGTGGATGGCCTGTGGGTAAACTCCTCGTGCCGACCCGGCCGGCCGGGCTGAGACCTGGGCCGGTGCAGCCTTGGATCGCTTAACCCCTACAAATTTGTTTGCGAAAGCGCACGAAGTCCCTTGTCAGCAAGGAAAAACCTAGGCATAGATGGCGCCGTGCCTGCCTGGGGCTTCTTTTGAGGGCCTTTTTACTGGATCTATGGGGCAGGCCAGAGAGTTAGGAGGGAATTATGGTAGCAGGCAAGCGAATGACGAAGGCTCAGATCATGAGCGAGCTGGCCGACAAGAGCGGCCTCACCAAGAAGGAAATTACGGGCGTTTTCGATGCACTTCGAGACCTCGTTAAAAAAGAGCTTGGTCGTCGTGGCCCGGGAGAGTTCGTCATCCCGGATATGATTAAACTCAAAGTTCGGAAGATTCCGGCGAAACCCGCTCGGATGGGACGTAATCCGGCAACCGGCGAAGAGATGATGCTTCCGCCGAAGCCAGCGTCCAAGAAGATTCGAGCAACACCTCTCAAGAAACTCAAGGACCTCGTCCTCTGAGTCACTGAGACAACGGATCGAGAAAAAGGGGCCCTCAGGGCCCCTTTTTTGTTGGGCGCGGTCTGCTTGGTTTGGCGGCTGGCGTGCCAGGCGCCGCGCCGCGCAGGCGACCCTCGGCGTAGCTCAGGATGAAGCGAATCTGATCGGCGCTGAGTTTGAAGGACAGCTGGATGCGGTCCTCTTCGGGCGTGAGCTCCATCCGCCGAAGGGTCTTCCCAAAGCCCGAGAGAGTCATGATGAGTTGCTGCGAATAGAATTGCGCGACCTTCTTCCAGTAGACCGATGCGTCGCTTGCGTCGCTCTCCGACGCGTACGTTGCCAAGACGCTGACCGTCGCCTCGTCGGGACCGGTCTCGCTCACCGCCAAGCGCAGCCGCACCGGCACGTGTTTGATGCTGCCGATGATGAAGCGGTGCACGCCTTCGACCTCGAGCGAGATGGCTTCGTCCGGACCCATCGAGAGCAATGCGTCGGGACCACGTGCGGCGACGAGCCCTTCCTTGTTGGGGTCTCGAAGCTCGCGGGCCTTCGTCATCGCGAGGACGCGTTCGAGATCCTGACGACGCGTAATGCTGAAGTGGTGCGCGCTCAGGAGCGCGATCGTGCGCGGCGTTCGATCGCGATTGTACCAGGGCGCAGTGGCCACTCCGTAACGCTGTTGCCAACGCACGCCCTTGCCTCGCGAGCCGGCAAGACGTTTGACGCTTTTGCGAGCAAAGCCCGCCTCGCGCCGATGCCGCCCCGCGAGCACGAGCTTGGAGCGTTGCAGATTGGGCGTCGCCACCAGCAATCGGTCGAGGTCCCCCACAGGATCGATTCCGGACCCATCAAGAAGGAGCTGCCAGTCAGGAACCCCCCGTAAAAAACTGGTGACATCGGGAGCGAGCGGGGACTCCCGGACGCGCTTCATGTCGACACGGAGGGCGAGTTGGGCGCCCGGGGGGATGCGCGAGGGTCCGGATATTGTTGAGGGGGCGACCGGGCCGACCTCAGTGTCAGCGTCAGTCCCAGCGTCAGTCCCAGCGTCGGCGTCCATCGGTACTCCGGCGTCCACGAGCGGATCCTCGCCATCCTGACTGACCTTGCCTGCCCACCTGGGATCCGATGCACCCGTGGCTCTCGGCGGTGCCGCCGCCGCCATCTCCATCTCGCCCGTCAGACCGAACTCTACCTCCGCGGGGAGTTGCGCTCGCGATGTATGCGAACGCGGCAAGGTGTATGGCTGCGGATGCCACGAGTCCGAACGTCGTGGAAAACGCTTCGATGTGTTGACCCGTACGCATCCTAGTGACACTTCGTAGCAGACCACGGCTGTGCGGCGCACACGACGAGCTTTGTTGGAGTCATGCTGCGTGCTTTCGGGCGCGATCGCTGTTCTGTTATTTGGGGCGGGGTTCGCGGGCTGCAGCCTCGACGATGTTCTCACCTCGATCGATATCGAGCGCCCCGAGGTGCCGCGCGATCTCGGGCCGCCGAAGCGGGTCTTTGCCAAGCGCTTTGTCTCGCCGATACGCGACGCGCCGAGCTCGGAGGGGGCGCGGCTCGGCTATCTGCGGGCGGGGGCGCTGCTTCATTCGACCAGCACGGAGCCGGTGGGCTACGACGGCTGCGAAGACGGTTGGTACGAGCTCGACACCGGCGGATACGCCTGCCAAGGGCGGGATATCCTAGTGTTCTCTGGCGAGCGGTTGCCGGAGTTGCGCGCGCGGCAACCGGACCGTGATGCGGTGATGCCCTATGAGTACGCGACGGTTCGGAGGAAGACTCCGCTGTACAAACGGCTTCCGAAGGCCGACGAGGTCTACACGATTCCGGAGGAGAGCCCCGACGCTGGCGTAGAGCCGCCGCCGTCCGAGCCATCGGAGCCTCCGCAGGAGATCGAGAATCCGATCGTCCTCCGCGTCCTACGACCGGGGTTCTACGTCAGCTTGGACCGCAGCTTTGAAAAGGACGGCGAGACCTACTGGCGCACACAGCAAAACGGATTCGTGCCGGCCGAGCACCTTCGGCACAAAGAATGGAGCTCCTTCCACGGGCAAGTGCTCGACGGTCAGCGGTGGGGCCTGCC
>JAFDFW010000456.1 GCA_019309605.1 Deltaproteobacteria bacterium
TAACGCCGGCTCTTCGGGTGCTGGCTCCGACGAGGATGCGGGCTCCTGCAGATTCGGCTCAGTGGTCGTGCCTTCCTCACCGACTTGTGCGCTCGCGCTCTGAGGCAACGTCCCTACCAACGCACAGACAAATAGAAATCCGACTAAGTGCCGCATGACAACCTCCCCGGTTGTGGCGCAATGCGCCCCTAAGTGCGGTTAGGTAGCTGCATCAGGCGTGCCAGGCGGAAACCCGGGTTTCACTGAGGATTCCGTTGCCGTGACACGCAGGTCTTGCGTTTGGGGCGTGGGGGCGCAGCGGGTGCGCGTTTCTGGCGGCGGATAGCCTCCCGCCCAATCGCTGTGCTGCCCATCGTGAGCCCTTCTCCTGTGTAGACGTCGAACTACGCACGAGGACACTGTCGCTGCCGCTCACGTTTACGTACGGAGGGGCGCGTCGCGGTCCGACGTGCCCCCGTTCTGACGCCTAGCTCTGCTGCCCGGCCTTCACGGCCACGAGGCCCGCCCGTGCCTTGTTGACCGTCTCTTCATATTCTTTGTCCGGATCGCTCGCTTCGACGATGCCCGCGCCGGCCTGGAGCCACATTTCGTCTTTGTGGGCGACGATGGTGCGGATGGCGATTGCGACGTCCATGTTGCCGTCGAAGCCGATGTAGCCGACCGCGCCGCCGTAGACGCCGCGGCGTTCGGGCTCGAGCTCTTCGATGATCTGCATGGCACGGACCTTGGGGGCCCCGCTCAGAGTGCCGGCTGGAAACGTGGCGCGCAGGACGTCTAACGCGTCGCGGCCGGGGGCTAGGTCGCCGACGACGTTCGAGACGATGTGCATGACGTGGGAGTAGCGCTCGACGAGCATTCGATCCGTGACGCTGACGGTGCCCGCCCGGCTGATGCGTCCGACGTCATTGCGGCCGAGGTCCACTAGCATGATGTGCTCTGCGCGTTCCTTCGGATCGGCGAGGAGCTCCTCTTCGATGGCGACGTCCTCTTCCTCGGTTCGACCGCGATGGCGCGTACCCGCGATGGGTCGGACGTATACCTCGCCGTCTTCCAGTCGCACGAGGGTTTCCGGGCTCGCGCCTGCGACGATTCGATCGGGCAGCCGGAGGAAGTACATGTAGGGGCTTGGGTTGATGATGCGCATGGCGCGATAGATATCGAAGACGTCCGTATCGCCGAGCGGGACCCGGAAACGCTGCGACAGGACGACTTGGAAGACGTCGCCGGCGCGGATGTACTCCTTGGCCTGCTCTACCGCCGCACAGAAGCCTGGGCGATCGAAAGACGACGCGGGCAGCTCGAGCGCACCGCTCGACACAGGCGGGTGCAGCCGACGCGGAAGGATCGGGGTGTCGAGAGCCGCAAGCGCTTGGTCGATTCGCTTCGTGGCGCGCGCGTAGGCGCCATGTGCGTCACCTTCGATGCGCGCCGGGACGACGACTCGCAAGGTGCCGCGCACGTTGTCGAAAATCAGGACGGTGCCGCCGACCGCGAAGCAGAACTCCCAATCGTCGTCGCGTCCCAACGCTGCGCCCACGGTGGGCTCGAACGTGCGCACCGCATCGTAGCTCGCGTAGCCGACCGCACCGCCCCAGAACCGCGGCAGCCAATCGACCTCGGGCGGCTTCCACTCCGCGAGCGTTTCGCGCAAGCGTTCCCATGGATCGATCCCGAGTTCTTGCTCGACCTTGCCGTCGACGATTCGCTCGAAGCGGTCGGCTACCCCGCGGACGATCACCTCGGGCGCGAAGCCAACGAAGCTGTAGCGCGCCCACTTCTCTCCGCCCACGACGCTCTCGAGCAGATAGCTGCCGGCGTCCCGTCCGAGGGTGGCGTGCGCGAGCACGGGGGTGAGGCGATCGGCGATGACCTCTCGGTACACCGGAACCACCGTCGCACCTCGACTGAGGCGTTTGAACTCATCGGAGCTCGGAAAAAACTCGCTCACCGCACACCGAATAACACCGATATGACAAACGTGCTAAGGCCCCGCCCAGAAGGACAACCTGGAGAGAACATGGCTGACCTACCGCTCATTGAAGCCGACCCTGAAATCGCCCAGTGCATCGCCGACGAGGAGCGGCGTCAGCACGACACGCTGCGCCTGATCCCGAGTGAAAACTACGCGAGTAGCGCCGTCATGGAGGCCTGCGGCAGCGTCCTCAACAACAAGTACTCCGAGGGCTACGCCGGCAAGCGGTACTACGAGGGCCAGCGGAACATCGATACGGTCGAACTGCTCGCCATCGAGCGCATCAAGAGCCTGTTCGGGGTCGATCACGCCAATGTGCAGCCCTACTCCGGCTCACCCGCCAACCTCGCCATCTACCTCGCCTTCTGTAACGCCGGCGACACGATCATGGGGATGGGGCTGCCGAGCGGCGGGCACCTGACGCACGGGTGGAAGGTTTCGATCACCGGCAAGTACTTCAACGCCGTGCAGTACGGCGTGCGCCGCGACGATCAGCTCATCGATTTCGACGAGGTCGCTTCACTCGCACGCGAGCACAAGCCGAAACTTCTCTTCTGTGGGGCGACCGCCTACCCGCGGGTCATCGACTTCGCGAAGTTCGCCGAGATCGCGCAGGAGGTCGGGGCCGTTCTCGTCGCCGACATCGCGCATATCTCCGGGCTCGTGGCCGGCGGCGCGCACCCTTCCCCGGTCGGCCACGCCGAGGTCATCAGCAGCACGACGCACAAAACCTTCCGCGGCCCACGCGGTGGCATGATCATGTGCAACGCCGCACACAAGAAGGCGATCGATCGCGCGGTGTTCCCAGGCCTTCAGGGCGGCCCCCACAACGGGACCACAGCAGGCATCGCAATTGCCGCCAAGCTGGCGAGCACCAACGAGTTCAAGGCATACGCACACGCGATCGTCGATAACTGCCGCGCGCTAGCGGAGACGCTCCTGTCACGCGGCTTCGACCTCGTCACCGGCGGAACCGACAACCATCTCATTTTGATCGATCTCACCGGCAAGGACGTTCCGGGCAAGGTCGCGGCGCAGGCGCTCGATCGCGGTGGAATCGTTGCGAATTACAATTCGGTGCCGTTCGACACGCGCAAGCCGTTCGACCCGAGCGGCGTTCGATTGGGCACGGCCGCGATCACGAGCCGCGGTATGGGCCCGGACGAAATGAAGCGTTTGGGCAACTGGATGGCCGACGTCGTGGACGACGTGGAGAACGAGGCA
>JAFDFW010000457.1 GCA_019309605.1 Deltaproteobacteria bacterium
GAGGCTTCAATGCGTTCGCGGCGAAGGCCTCTGGTTCGACGGCGGAAGGGAGACATGGGTCGGGTAGTTATAGGGCAATCCGGCCTTGTGTCACGAGACCCCAGTGCCAGCGTCAGCGGGGGCGTCGGTGCCCGTGTGGTAGAATCCCGCCATGCCGCGTCTGGACGAAGCGCTGCGCCGATTCGACGAGGCGAACGACCAAGATCCGAACACCGAGATGGTCAACGGGCAGCCGGCTCCCAAAGAGCTCATCTACGGTCAGCGCATGTCCGCGCGCCTCGCCGCCTTCGCCCCCGACGCCGCCGAAACCGTCAAGCTTGCCGCCCGTGCTCAGCACATTCGTCGTTGGGAAGTGCCCCGTAGCAGCTATCCAGAGGGGAGGGCCGGGTACCTCAAGTGGCGTACCGACCTTTACAAGCGGCACGCGGATATCGCCGCCGGGATCATGGGAGACGTGGGCTACGATGACGAAACCATCGAACGTGTGCGCACCCTCTTACGGAAACGCGGGCTCAAGACCGACCCCGACGTGCAGCTCATGGAGGACGTCATCTGTCTCGTTTTCCTCGAGCACTACTTCCATGATTTCGCACCGAAGCATCACGAGGAGAAGCTCATTCCCATCGTGCAGAAGACCTGGAACAAAATGACTGAGCAAGCGCACGAGGCGGCGCTTCAACTCGACTATGCGCCCAGGGACCTCGCAGTCATTCAGAAGGCGCTACAGAGCGCATAGCATCAGGCGGGATCGAGTAAGTGACGGTCGCATGGGCGACCGGATCGTCGTTGCCAGCCGAGTAGATGGTGACTTGCCCCACCGCGAGCCGCTTGCCGAGTTTCAGCATCTCGACCTCCGCGATGATGTCGGCCAGCTTTGGTGCCCGAAGGAAGTTGATGTTTAGATTGGTGGTGAGAGCGAGCGGCACAGGCCCGATCATCCCGAGCACCAACTGGTACATCGCGGTGTCCGCGATGCTCATCAGGGTCGGACCTGAAATCGTACCGCCGGGCCGCAGATCTCGGTCCGTGACGCCGACCCGGATTCGCAGGAACCCGTCGCGCAGCTCCTCGATCGCGACCGGCAGCCGAACCTGCGAGAGGACCTTCTTCATGAAGTCCGTGACTTCGCCTGCGGTCATCTTCGGCATCAGAGCTTGAGGCGCCCTTCCTTCACGTCGAGCCAGCGTTCTTCGTTCAGCAGCTCATAGCCGGCCTTGGTGCGAACGTAGAGGGGGTCGCCGACCAACGAGGGGTCGACGCCTTCTTTCTTCAAGTCGTTTTTCTGAATCTTGAACGTCCCGGTCGTCGTCAGGCCGCTCATGACTCGCACGAAGCGTGGTTGGGCGTAGGCCGGAAGATCCGACACCGCGCTCCAGAATCGGTCGGGGTCGAACTCGCCCGAGGGAACAACCGCGGCGAGCCCGGCTTGGCCCTCCATGTTGGGGACGGGAACGCCGATGACTGCGGCCTGCTCAATGCCATCGTTCTGCGTGATGACGTCCGCGACCTCCGCGGTGGAAACGTTCTCACCCTTCCACCGAAAAGTGTCTCCGATGCGATCGACGAAATAGTAGAAACCGTCGGCGTCGCGACGAAGAAGGTCGCCCGAGCGGAAGTACTGGTCGCCTGCCGCAATCTTCGGCACGCGGATCAGCAATTCGCCGACCGCGTCATCATCGCATGGGATACAGAAACCGCGCGCGTCGTGCAGGTGCTGGTCGAGGTCGACGTCGTACTGAACGATGGACAACCACCCGGCGAGCCCGCCAAGCGGCACGCGCCCCACCGACCCCTCACGCCCGCTGATGTTCGCGATGAAGCCGGGCGCCTCGGTTGCGCCATAGAACTCGCGGATGTTCTCGATGCCGAACCGCGCTTTGAACCTGGGCCAAATATCGGGGCGAAGCCCGTTGCCGACGGCCACGCGCACGGGGTTGCGCTGCTCCTTTGGATGTGGCGGCGCGTTGACCAGGTAGCGGCAGATCTCGCCGATGTAAAGAATCGCCGTTGCCTGGTATCGATGAACGTCGTCCCAGAATGCGCTCGCGCTGAACGAGCGGCGCATGGCCATCGGAACGCGTGCGAGCATCGCCGCCGACACGCCCAACAGAAGACCGTTCGCATGATAGAGCGGAAGCACGCAGTACAGCTTGTCTCCTGGACGGAAGTCGTACATCAACGGCCCAAATGTGGCGCCGGCAAGAATCGCGCGCGCGTGCGAGACCCGGCACGGCTTGGGGAGCCCCGTCGTGCCAGACGTGTAGATGTAGATGAAATCGTCCTCGGATTGAACCGGCGCCTGTGGGTAGGGCGTGGCGGGTGTGTTCGCGAGAAGGCCCGTGTAGGGGTTGTCGTCAAAGGACAGGATGCGATCGAGCGACTGGCAGAGTTCTTCGCGCTCGCGGAGCCCCGACTCGAGGGTATGGCTTACGAGAACGACTTTCGCTTTGGAGACCTCGACGGCATGGGCGAGCGGACGCCCGCGGAGGTTTGTGTTGAGCAAGGCGGCGGTTGCGCCAACGCGCGTCATACCGAGCACCGCCGCGATGTAGAAAGGGGAGTTCTCCGCAAAAAGTGCGACGACGTCTCCTCGCTTCACGCCCGCGGTCGCGAGCACGTGCGCGACGCGGGAGGTGGCATTTGCGAGCTCCGACCAGGTGAGGTGCTCATGCTCCATCTCGTAAGCGAGGTCGTGCGGTGCTTCTTCGGCGTTCTTCAAGGCCACCTGAAGAAGACTGTCGATCGTTCTCAGCCGCGTGCGGAGCAACCACGGGACAGTCCCTCGCAATGCCTTGGGGCCGAACCGAAGCTCTGCGATGACCGAAGACCGCCACAATGACGAAGATAAGCGCTCGAGCATGTCGGGAAGTGTACGCGCAACGGAAGCGGATTCGAGACCTTTTTTCGGGGCAATATGGTACAAGGATCAACCCGTGCCGACGTGGACTGACATCAAGGATCACGCCCGCTCTAGCTACAAGCTCGCCGAGGAACACGACCAGAGCTACAAGCTCGTGTTCGAGTACCCTGGCGGCCGTCTGCAAGCGGTGATCGTGTCTCACTATCAAGCGATGGGTCGCTCCTGGATCGATATGTCGTCGGCCTGTTGTCGCGTCGAGCGCATGGACCCGCACGAGGCGCTCCAACAGAGCTTCAACTTGGCGGTCGGCTCGCTGTGCTTGGATGGCGACGTGTACGTCGTTCGCCACACCATGATGGTCGACCATCTACAACTCGCCGACATCGAGGTGCCGATGCACGCGGTGGCGCGCGCAGCTGACCAAATCGAGCAGTCGCTACCCACATACGAGCCAGCGTCTGATATGGTGTCCGAGGTAGAAGAGGAGCTCGCCTAACATGCCCTTTGCTGTCGAGATTTCAGGCTTCCTTGCCGCGTTCACTGTGCTGATCGGGGTCTGGGGAATGCTTGTGCCCTCGCGTATCATCGCCTTCGCGGCCCGTTTCGGCACGACGCGCGGCCTGTGGTTCGCGGCGGGAATCCGTGTCGTGCTCGGACTCGCGCTCTGGTTCGCCGCTCCAGCTTCACGCGCACCGCTTCTGCTTCAGGTACTCGGTGCGATTGCTCTGGTGGCGGGCGTGATGCTCCCGTTCATCGGCCTTGAACGCTTCAAAGCGCTGATCGGGTGGTGGACGAAGCTCTCCCCAACCGCGATCCGCTTCTCATGCGTGTTCTCCGTCGCCTTTGGCGCAGCTATCTTGTGGGCGTTAGTGCCCTCGGCAACGTAGTCGTATGCCCCACTTAGAGGTTACCGCTTGGGATCTAGCGATCCTGATCGGTTACGTGGTGGTGACGCGCGTTGCCTTCGGCTGGTTCTTCGCGAGGCAAACGCGCGGGGAGGGCGCCGAGGGGTTCTTCCTCGGGGGGCACCGCATGCGATGGCCGATCATCGGTCTCTCGTTCTACGTGGCCAACATGGGAGGCAGCAGCTTCGTTGGGTTGCCGGGCGCGGGATACCACAGCGGGGTGAGCGTCTTTCACTACGAGTGGATGCCCGCGGTGCTCATGATCCTATTCGCGGTGTTCTTCCTGCCGGTGTTCCTGCGAACGCGTGTCTATACGGCGCCACAGTATCTCGAAGAGCGCTTCGGGCGTGGGTCGAGGCTCGCGTTTTCGGCGATGCTGTTGTTGACGAGCATGCTGGTCGACGCGCCCGGCTCGCTCTATGCGGGCGCGATGGTGCTCAAGACGCTGCTTCCCGGGGTGTCGATTTGGATCACCATCACCGTAGCCGCTGTGGCCGCAGGGGTGTACATCTCCTTTGGCGGCCTCGGCGCTGTGGTGGCCAACGATGCGTTGCAAGGGGTCCTGATTCTGACTGGGGGCATCGCGATTTCGGTCCTCGCCTGGCAAGCAGTCCCATCGTGGGATGCCGTGGTCGAAGCCGCACCGCCTGGTGCATTGAATCTCATGCAACCCGCCAGTGACTCGGTCATGCCCTGGCCCGGGATTGGCGGGGTGTTCATCGTCGGTATGTACTTCTGGTGCACCAACCAGTTCATCATCCAACGCGCGCTCGGCGCGCAAACGCTAGACGATGGCCGTTGGGGCGCGCTGTTCGCCGGGCTGCTCAAGCTGCCCAACCTCTTCATTCTCATCTTGCCCGGTGTC
>JAFDFW010000458.1 GCA_019309605.1 Deltaproteobacteria bacterium
GCGCTTTGCATAGCGATAGAGCTTCGCTTGCAATCGGTAGTCGATGAAGATCATCTCGGCTTGCCCGTGGCGAAGCCAGTACTCGAGCAGAGTCCACTGCCGTGCGACATCGAGATCGGAGGACCTGAACTCGTCAAACCGGCAACCATTGGAGTTGCACTCCTCCTGGTAGTAGCTGATGTCCGCGTCTCGCCCGTTCTGATGGCTTTTGTGGTCACGTAGCTTACCGCCATTGCGGTCGCTGATGTCGTGAACCCGCACTACCTTCGTGCGCTTGAACTTCGCGTTCACCGCATCGAATGCGCCCACGATCCACCGTGTCGTTTCTTCGGTGCCGTATGTGCGTGCCGGCGTTCGGACTACGTAGCCGCGATGGCGCGGGAGAGGGACAGCGTTTTCGAGACGCCCCCGGTTGGTGGGTCCAATCGCTTGGGACAGGCTCACGGGCACTCTCGTATAGATGCGCACGTCGGTGCCTGGGCGCGCGTTTTGCTGACCCAGCTTCGTGTTCCATCGGGCGAGATCACGCGCGCTCACGTCGTAGCGGTCCGCCGCTGCCAGCAGGGTGTCTCCGCGCTCCAGCCTAAACACGACCTCAGGCCTGGGGGTCCCGACGTCGATGGTCTGCCCCGGGTAGATCCGGTCGGCCTTGAGTCCGCGGTTGGTTGCGAGCAGCTCTGAAATGGTCGTGTCGTGCTTGAGCGCGATGCCGGTGAGCGTGTCTCCGCTCTGTACACGATAGGTTCTCCCGCGCTTCTTCGTCTGGACTGGTTTGTCGTACGTGCGCGTAGCGACCGCGGTGGCGGGGTCGCGCGCGGCGATCCGCGGCGCGTGTTTCTCCGAGTCCGCCGGAGCCTCTGGCGCAGCCGCCTCGTAGTCGAACGGCGGTGTCCAATCGATGCCGTCGTCCCCCGTGTGTGTCACCTCGGGCTTTGCCTTCGGCCGCTTAGCTTTTATGTTCGAGTTGGCCTTTGGGCTCGGTCCGACGACGAGCTTCTGTCCGACGCGAATCAGATCGCCGTCGAGGTGGTTCCACTCTTTGATCTGTTCGACCGACACGTCGGCGCGCTTGGCGATCAAGCTGAGCGCGTCGCCCTGCGCCACGATCACCGTGGGCGCTTCGGCCTCCACTCGGGACGGAGCGAACGCAACGAAGCACAGCAGTACGATCCCGATCGTGCGGAGCATCCCGATCCGGTGTATCGAAAACCAAGCTTTTGGCCAAGAAATAGATGAAAACTGCAGGATGTGGCGCTCCGGACCAGTCTTGATATTTTGATCAGATGGGTGGGTACTCACGACGGGTTGCTTGGGCTTCGATGGCGGCGCTTCTCTCGTTGACGTCGTGCCAAGCGGGTTCTTCGCGCACCGCCCGTTCCGTTGACTCTGGACCGCCGCGCTACGAGGTCTCGTGTCCGACCCAGGGCGACTGCAATGCGTCGGTCGCACTACTGGTCGGACTATCAGCGCCGAGCGAGCCGACCCGTTGCACGGCCGCGCTCATTGGAGCGCGCACCGCAGTCACCGCCGGACATTGCGTGACTCGGCAGCTCTCTACCGGAGGCGCATGTGACGGGATTTGGTTGGGGTTCGCCCAAACCGACGGCCGCCCGTCCGAATGGATCGGCTGCGAGCGAATCCTGTCGGTGTCCACGCCCGGCGCTACCTTGCTCTCACCCGACTACGCGATTCTCGAGCTGGCAAAGGACACCACGCGCCCTTCGATTCCGCTCGGCGACAGGGACGTTGCATTCGGAGAGGTCGTGCAGATGGTCTCGGTTACCGCAGATCGCTTCTATGACGACGTTCACCAAGTGAGGAGTCGACGTTGCGTGGTCGACGATAACGGTCAGTTTTCTCCCTGGAGCGCAACAGCGTCACGTTCAATTCGGGTTCTGTCGTCCTGCCCGATTAGGCAAGGCAGCTCTGGCGCGCCGGTGCTCGATCGCGAGGGCCGACTTCGAGGCCTCGTCCACGCGGGTGGTCCGCCGTACTTCGCGTTCGGCTTGATGACGCTACTGCCGCAGCCAATCGAGAGCGACGACGGTTAGCACCGTCGCAACGCCGATTACCATGACCAGCAAACTGGCGGGCAGGGGCGGTGCCGCCGGTATGCGTCTGCCTGACGTTGGCGGAATCTGCATGCCTCGCCGGCCGCTCTTGTCTCCGGGACGATGCGGCGGGTCGGACGCGATCGATGCGTCGGTCGTTCGCGCGATCTCCATGAGCTGGCGTTTTCGCGACTCCCCGTTTGGAAAGAGCTCCGCCATCCACTCTGCGAGCTCCGCCGGACCGACCAGCTCTGCTTGATTAGCGAGGAAACGGTGAAGCGCCTTGCCCATCTCGCGAGCGCTTTGCCACCGTTCTTCCGGATTTCGCTGCAGAGCCTTCAGCACGATCTCGTCGAGCTCAGTCGGCACGTCGCTTCGGTAGTCCGAGGGTGGACGAATCTCGCCGGACAGAACCGCGTACATCGTGTCTACGTCGGTGTCGCGGAGGAAAAGCCTTCGCAGCGTGAGCAGCTCCCACAGCACGGCCCCCAACGCCCAGATATCAACCCGCCGGTCGACGACTGCCGCGGTCATCTGCTCCGGTGCCATGTAGGGGAAAGTACCTTTGACTTGGCCCGCCTCCGTGTGGTGAACGCGTTGCCGCGCGTGCGCGATGCCGAAGTCGACCACTTGCGTCGCGCCGTTGTAAGTTACGAAGAGGTTCTCCGCCGAGACGTCGCGGTGAACCACGTGCAGCGATTCCCCATCGGAGTCTTGAAGCTCATGGGCCGCGTGAAGACCTTCGCACGCCTGTGCGATGACGCGCGCCATTCGCGCCGGCAGCAAGGGTGAGCTTCGCTGATCCGCATCGGCCACCACGCGGCGGTGAACTCGCGATAGCGGCTCTCCAACTAGGTATTCCATTGCGATGAAGTACTCACCGTCCGCTTCGCCGAAATCGAAGACGCTGCAGACGTTCGCGTGGGTGATCCGCGATGCGATGCGCGCCTCATCCAGGAACATTTCGACGTAGTCCTTCTCGTCTGCGAGATGCGAGTGGATGCGCTTGAGCGCGACGAGCTTCTGGAAGCCAGGGGTTCCCTCTGCACGCGCCAGATAGACGCTGGCCATGCCTCCCGAAGCCAGCTCGAAGCACAGTTGATAGCGGCCGATTTTCTCGGGCGCCGCCCGCGCACGGAACAGGCCTTTCCACACCGTCTCTATCAAAGTATTACACCCTGAGTTCAGTTTCCATGGCTATTTCTCTCCGGGGGCATCGGCAGTTGACTTCACTATGCAGATGCCCTATCTATTAGGCTTCTTGAGGCTATGGCCTAATGAATTTAGGAGCAACATACGTTCTAGATGAAATCGATCGGCAACTCCTCGACGAGCTGCAGAGCGATTGCAAGCGATCTCTCAAGGAGATCGGTGCCTTGGTGGGCCTGAGCGCCCCTTCGGTAATGGAACGCGTGCGCAAGCTCGAAAGCGGCGGAATCATCAAGGGTTACCACGCATTGCTCGATGCTCGCAAAGTG
>JAFDFW010000459.1 GCA_019309605.1 Deltaproteobacteria bacterium
TCCACCCAGGACGGGGTGAACTCGAGGTTCGCCGCACTCAAGGTTGCACTTTGTTCATCGAACTGGCTCGGATTGGCACAGTCTTGCTTCGCGGTCTCCAACGGACCTACATAGACGCCTTCGCCCCGGCCCTGTGCCGCCACGTGAAGCCCCGGGATCTCGGCACAGTCGCCACCGCCAAGCAGGTCTCCGATGGTCGCTACGGTGAAGTCTTCGAGGACCCGCTCTCCGGCCACGGTCACATCGGCTTTCAGGATCGGAAGATTGAACTCGTCGAGGGTCGGCCGAAGTTCGATCCCCACGTCGACGTTCTCGTCGAGCCCTGCGCTCGCGCGCGCGACTTCGACATCGGCCTGCGTCACGAGGACGAGGCCGCCGGCGTGAAGCGTCACCGCCAGCTCATCCTGGAGCTTGCTGCCGGGCGCGGAGTCGGTTGCGACGCTGAGTACGACGCCAGCGTATCGGTCGCAGAGGTCGCTCGGCCCGCATCCCGTCGCATCGGTCGTGCGCAAGCTCGTTTCGACCCAGCCGCCGAGCGCCAAGGACACGCAGTCCTTGCTCATCAATGCTCGAGGCGAGTCGTCGGGCAGGAAGCCTCCGACGAAGGTCGTTCCATCGAGTGAAGGCCGAAGCGGCGACCATGAGCCAGCGGCCGTGGGCGTGAAGGTCCAGTCCGTGCTCAGGTCCGGCGCGGTCCAGTCCGCGCTGAGCGTCGTTCGCCTCAGCTCGCAGCAGGCCGGCTCCTGAGAGCAATCGGTGTCGTCGCAGTCGAACGCCAAGTCGTCGTCGTCGTCGAGCCCATCGTCGCAAAAGAGCTCGATGCCGCGGACGCCTCCATCTGGTGGAACCAGGTTGCGCTCGGGCGCGTTGAGCCAGGAGCACCCTCCGACGAGTAAAGTGGCGAGGACTGCGAGCCAGCGGTTCATTGCGCGGCTCCAAACGCCACGCGCACCGATGCGAAGCCGCCGTTTCTCGACACCGACACCCCGACTTCGGGCGCCTCCCGCTTCAGCCTCTTGCGGTGCAGGCTGTAGAGGACGATGGCGCTGATGCCGAGTGCGATCGTCGTGCCCCAGAACACGTCGGCCGCCAGGTTGAAGCGGTCGGTTCGGTCGGCGAGATCTTCGGCGCGTTGAAGATCCGCCGGGTCGCCCGACATACGGTACTCCGCTGCGGCGCTATTGTGTTCGTCATTGAGGGTGCTGGCGCGGAGCGACAGCCCGAGCGCGACGCCCGCCGTGGCCAGCGTTCCGGCCGCCGTTCCGATTGCGGCGTTGCGAAGTCGGGGACGCGGGGGCTCCACCGGATCGAGCTCCAGGGCAGGCTCCGGCACAACGGGCTCAACCGGAAGCGGCAAGAGCGCCAGCTCCATCACCACCGTCTCGCCCAGCACTGTATTCTGTGTCCGCTCGACGGAGGTATACCCATCCTTTTCGATGAAGGTACGGTGCTCACCCGGCGGCAAGGCAAGCTCGAACGGGGTCTCGCCGCGTGGGGCCAGATCCTTACGGTCGACCCAAAGCAAGGCGCCCCCGGGCTCGGTTGTCACCTGAAGAACCGCGACCTCGCTTCGAAGCGCGTCCCGGCGGCGGCTTGCATCCTCGCGGTCTGCAGCGGGTAGCTCCTCGATGCGCAGGTACTCGCCGAAGTAGTTGAACGCTTCGTCGTTGCGCCCGAGCTCGCCAAGCACGATCGCCGCGTTGAAGAGCGCGTTGCGGCTCCGAACGATGCGAAGACTGTCGACGTACGCCTCGAGCGAACGCTGAAGAAGGGTGGTGCGCTGCGCCCCACGTGCGCCGCTCGCCTGTTCGTAGAACCGATTGCCCTCTTGGAAGTAGACGCGCGCCTCCGCATTTTCCGACGTGCCCTGGGCCGCGGAAACAGAAGGGCTCGTCAGGCCGAGAAAGGCGACGAGCACGAGCGGGAGACGAGTAGGCACTATTTAGAAGTCTGTCTTAATCGGAGGTGGCTTGGGACGCGATTTCTTCTTGAGGCGCACCACGAGGGTGTCGTCCTCGCTCGGGACGAGGAGGCGCTCCTGGCTGCGGTACCCCTGAAGCGAAAACCGTACCGTTGCTTCCACCCCTCGTTCTAGCTCCAGCGTGAGTGGGGTTCGACCCCGTTTGTCCCCGTTTAGGGCGACGAAAGCCCTTCCTGGCCGCGAGTTGAGCTCGAGCTTCACGAACTCGACCGCTGGCTCGATTTGCGAAGTTTCTGCGGGGTTACCGGACTTTTCTGTCACAGCGGGCTGCACTAGGACCGGTGGTTCCGGAAGCTCCTGCGGGGCCGCGGTTGGCCACAAGGCGAACGCCACGCCGGCGACGGCTGCCGCGGCAAGCAGTGCAATCCCGACTGGAGTCCCCGACCTCTGCGCGCGACGCGAAACCGTCGGCCGGTCGAGCGCCGCGCAGAAGTCGTTCATGTTGCCGAAGCGATCGTCCGGGTCTTTTGCGAGTGCGCGCAGCACCGCCGCTTCGACATGCGGCGGGATGCTGGCCTCCTTGTTGCGCTGCGACGGCGGGTCCGGCGCCTCGTTGCCGTGCTTGTAGAGCAGTTGAAAGTGGTTCTGCCCGGTGAACGGAGGCGAGCCCGTAATCATCTCGTACATGATGACGCCGAGGGCGTAGATGTCGGTCCGGTGGTCGACCGTCGCGATGCCTCGCGCGAGCTCGGGCGAGATGTAGAGAGGCGTCCCGACGATTTGATCGGTTGCCGTGAGCTTCGGATCGCCGTGCTCCGGGTTCTTGATCTTCGAGATGCCGAAGTCGAGCACCTTCACGAAATCACGTCCCCGCTTCTGCGTGATGAAGATGTTCTCGGGCTTGAGGTCCCGGTGCACGATGCCCGCGTCGTGGGCGGCTTGCAGTGCGTCCCCTGTTTGCTTCGCGATCTCGATGGCCTCGTCGACGGGTAGGGCGCCCCGGTCGATCCGGTCAGCGAGATTCTCGCCCTCCAGCAGCTCCATCACGATGAACAGGCGGTGTTCATCGTCGCTGTCGAAGTTGACGATCTTGACGATGTGCTCGTGCTCGATCTTGGTGGCGGACTGCGCCTCCCGGAGGAAGCGCGCGGTGGCATCGGGCTTGTCGGCCCGGCCCTCGGGCAACACCTTGACCGCGTACGCCTTGCCGAGGTGCGTATGGGTGGCCTCGTAGACGCGCCCCATGCCGCCGACCCCGAGCAGCTCTACATGGTAGAGCCCTCCCAGAGTCGCCCCGATCAACGGATCGTGATTCCGCTCCCCTTCCGACATCCTCATCTCGAATCTAACACGCCTGTCCCGTCCGCTGGCATGAGCTGGCGCCCGGCACTACAGGGTAGCCATGGCCTTGATGCACTCCAAAGGGATGCCTGTTGGCAACCCCGCGCCTCCGTTTTCGCTGCCCGGCGTGGATGGGAACGCCTGGTCCCTGGACTCTTTTGCAGACGCCCAGCTCCTGGTCGTGGTGTTCACCTGCAACCACTGCCCCTACGCCATCGCCAGCGAGGATCGGCTGCTCGAGATTCAGAGCGACTACGAGAGCCGAGGCGTTCGACTGGTGGCCATCAGCTCCAACAACGCTGAGAAGTACCCCGACGACTCCTTCGACGAGATGAAGAAGCGGGCGGCCGACAAGGCTTTCTCCTTCCCTTATCTCTACGACGAGAGCCAGGAAGTCGCCCGCGCCTACGACGCCGTATGCACGCCGGACATCTTCGTCTTCGATCGGGATCGCAAGCTCGTTTACAACGGCCGCATCGACAACAACTGGCAGCACCCGGACCAGGTCGACCGCCAAGATCTGCGAGCGGTCCTCGATGCCGCCTTGGAAGGCCGCGCGGTCGAGTTCGAGCACGTCCCTTCGATGGGCTGCTCCATCAAGTGGAAGTAGATGGCGTACGTTCCCCCGTTCGAGATGCCGCGCAGTGAGGTCAAAGCCGAGCTGGGCCGCATCCGGCACCCGTTCCGCATCGCGATCGACCGCGCCAAGAACCCCTTCAACATCGGCGCAATCGTCCGAACCGCGCACTCGTTCATGGCCAAGGAGATCATCCTCATCGGCACCGATCCCTGGTACGAGCGCGCCGCGATGGGGATGCAGCACTACGAAAACATCGTTGAGCTACCCGACGAGCGAACGTTCCTCGACGCGGCGGAGAAGGAAGGCTGGCGCCTGATCGCCTTCGAGAAGGATCACGCGCAGGTGGGCCTCTGGGAGGCCCAGCTCCCCGAGGACGCTGTGCTTGTCTTCGGTAACGAGGACAACGGCTGTTCCCC
>JAFDFW010000460.1 GCA_019309605.1 Deltaproteobacteria bacterium
ACACATGCGCTCTTCCCGCATCCCGCAAGTCATCAGCTTCCGCGACGAGCTCCCCTACAACGAAACGGGCAAGCTTCTGCGTCGTGTGGTGAAGCAGGAACTGTCCTAAGGATCCTGCCCGCCGACCCGGTCGAACTAGCCCCCGAGCACCGGGTGACGCTAAAGCGCGGCAAGCTGGCGGAGCTTCTCTTTGACCTCGCGCATGATTGGCTTGGGTAGTTCCCGCAGCTTGCGGATGAAACGCTGATTGTCGATCGCGCGCAACTTAACGCTGCTGGGCGTTCCAGCGAGCGTACGCTCTTTGGGCGTAGGCCAGCCGTTCGGCGGGCGTCGGATAGCGCGTTTTGAACCAGCGAATCAGTCGCAGCGCCTCTTGCCGTTCGGCTTCGGACACCGGAGCATCGACGTAGGCTTGGAGCTCGTCAGCGGTGAGCCGGCGATTGGAGAACCGCGTTGCCGCCTCAACCGCCGACGCAGATGGAAGCCGCTGGTCACCCATCCTGAGCCTCCTTCAGGCGTTCGAGGAGGCGGATGTCTTCCGCGTCTTTCGGTCGTGCCGCGATCCGCCCGATGAGTAAGGCTCGTGCGCCGCTGCCTTGGATGGCAGCGAAGAATGAGATCTCGTCGAACGCGGAACCTCGCATGAGGTTAGTGTCTTTGGTTTGTTGGAGGGATGCAACCGATCAGTCCACCCAATGCAGCACGTCGCGGATCACGGACCACCGCTGCGACGACGCCTCGGGAGAGCGGTCTAGGATCCGGAGGCTGGCCGACAGCCGATCACTGCATTTGCGACCGCGCCGAATGCTCCGCGCCGAGCTGATTCACGAGACGCCCGGCTTGCGCCGACTTCTTCTCTTTGCGGTCGACCTTGAACTGCAGGTTGATGCCGGCGAAGATCTGGACCGCTGGCAGGCCGACTCCTCGGATCGCGATGGAAAACTGGGGCTCCATGAAGAGGTTGTAGACGACCTTGTCCGTGATGATCGCCTTGCCCGCGCCTAGGCCGAAGGGAACGTTGTAGCCCGGCTCCTCGATGTTGAAGTACCAGATAGGCGAGGACCGTAGGTAATAGCCTTTGCCGAGCTGCAACATCAGGAACGGCTGCGCGCCGATGAACTGCGTCCTCGGCTTGTTGCTGTCGCCCCCGACTCCGATTTGGTAGTTGACGAGTCCGCCGAGGAGGAGGATGCCCTTGCTCCAGACCGTGAGCGACGCCACTCCGATTTGGTGCTGCCCCGCTCCAAGCGCGTCGTTGCTTTCTCCGTCTTGGTCCAAGGGTCGACGGTCGCAAAGCTCTTCAAGCCGACGTACTTGAAGGGGCTGCTGAAGTAGCGGGCCACGCGGCCAGTGGTTCTTATCGTGTTCTGAGAGGCGCGAGGTCCTGCTCAGCCTGGGTCGATTTGTGGGCGCTTCGCTGTCGAGGCTTCCAACAGCTCGAGCGCCATGCGAATCACCTCTGTGTCCGAGCGCGCGGGAAGACTCTGGCGGAGCCGCGCGAGCCTCAGCACATCGTCGTGGCGAAACCGAAAGCTCTTCAGCACCGACGGAGATCGACCTTTTCGCCCTACCTGGGTGACCCAGGGCAGGTATTGCTCAGGCGGCACGCCGCGAAAGGTCGGCGCGGGTTTTCCGTGGCGGATTGCGTGAATCACTTCTGCGACGTCCTGCGGAAGCTCTTTCGGCAAGCGCAATAGCCTCGGCTTTTTCACGAGCACGGCCGGAAGAAGCTCCATGATTCGGGGCTCCACGGTGCCGGCCCACAGGGCGTCGTCGAGCGGCACCGGCTTTCGGCGAGGCACGATGCCTTCGATATTGGTCTCGAGAAGGCCCTCCTCTACCAACCGCCCCATCACACTCCTGAAACGCGGGTCTCGATGCTTGCGCCTCAACGCTTGGTGCCGTTTCCGTGCTCGTGCTTGTAAGTCGCTTTGTGTATGCGTCATACGAACTGCTCCAGGTCGAGACGGTACTTCCGCGCCAGCTCGAAAAACCTCTCACTTGCACCTTTCGCGAGATACTCGGTGACCAGCGCCCTGTTCTTGTCGGCGGCTTTCAAGGCTTTGGAGATCAAGACCGCATCGGCGTCGGCGACCAGCGCCTCGACGAACGTCCCCTGGTAGAGGGGGTCGTATCGGGTCTCGCGTGGCATCCACACCTCGTGCCCGTGGGGATCTAGAACCTTGTCATGTTCGGCGAGCAAACGTTCGAGCTCTTTCTGGACCGCCCACTCGTAGTCTCCGTACGCATCGAGGTCTTGCGTGATGGTGAGCGTGAGGTCGACCCCGGCGGCCCAGAGTGCGGACTGACCGAGCACGCGAATCCTGCAATTCCTGTATGCGGGCGTTCCTTCGACCTGGGCCCGAATGTTCTCACGGGCAACCCACTGGTCGAGCGCCTGAAAGATTTGGACTAGTTCATCCATACGTTATTAATATTATGTATGTATGTTTTGTCAACAACCTGAGTCGTCGGTGGATCTCGTCCACTGTGGCCGAGATTTCGAGCGCTTCTGAGCGAGCCGCTGCGGTCCACGCCCGGAGTGCCCGCGCGTACTGCAAGGTCGGCTAAGGATCTAGTGGGATACGACCCGTGGAGGTTCGAGTCCTCTCTTGCCCACGTGAACTAGCGTCATCATGCCGGACGCCGCGTGTTCGAGGATGTGGCAATGCATCATCCATCGGCCCCAATCCAAGGGCACTATTCCTACGTCGATGGTCTCTTGGCGGTGTAGGAGCACTGTGTCGCGAAAGAAGGGCTCGTCTACGGGCTCTCCGTTCTTGGCGATCACTTTGAAGAACTGCCCGTGAAGGTGCATCGGGTGAAGGCGGTACGAGTCGTTCTGGAACCGAACGCGTTTCCACTGCCCGTGAGGGAGCTCGGTCACTGTGTGCTCCCCCCACACCTCTCCGTTGATCGTCCACTGGATGCCGTATTCTCCGCCGCTGCGCGAGTCGAGCACATACGTGACGTCCGTTGGTAAGTCTGTGGCCCCCTTCCACTTCGGCACCCGGGGGTTGAAAGCCGCCGCAAAGCGCGGCGTCTGCACGGGGGCGCCCTCCACGCGCACCGTCGCGAGCACAAACGGTTGCCGCGTGAACCGGTCTATGATCTCGAAGCTCCGCCCCGCCGCATTGTGCGGAATCACGATATCCAAATCCACCCGGTTGGCGGGTGCGATCTTGCGCGGATCGAGCCCGGAGAAATCTGGGCGGTACACGCGGCCGTTGGATGTGTTGACGAGGCGAAGCCGAATGCGTTCACCCGGACGCACGATTAGCTCCTGGCTCGTTTCACCGTTGACGGTCACCAGTTGTCCCCAGCGCCCGTCATGCGCGAGATCATGCCGGGTCACGAAGTTGGGATCGATCTGGCCGTCTGGGCCCAAGCGCCAATCATCGAGGACCCAGACCTCATCCCGGCTGTAGGGACGCGGGGCTGCGTCGTCCACGATCAGCACACCGTACAGGCCCCGCTCGACCTGCTCGGCGGTCCGCACGTGCGGGTGAAACCAGAAAGTCCCCGCGTCCTTGGGCGTGAAGCGATAGGTGAACGAGGCTCCAGGGGCGACTGCCTCCTGCGTCACGCCGGGCACGCCGTCCATGGCGTTCGGAACGCGAACGCCATGCCAGTGGATGGTCGTTGGCTGCGGCAAGCGGTTGTGCAGTTTCACTTCGATCTCTTCGCCAAGCCGCACGCGCAAGACCGGGCCGGGGACCGTGCCGTTGTAGGCCCAGACATCGAGCAACCTGCCGTCAAACTGCTGTATCGACGTCGGCGCGGCGGTCAGCTCGAACGATTGAATGCCAGACACAGGGGGTGCATTCATCGAATACGCAGAGGTGAGCTCTTCCTCCAGTTGCCTTCGCGCCTGCGCCGCTGGGTCCTCCACAACCGGCGCCTTGGAACGACAACCGACGAGCGAAGCAACCAACGCAAGGGCTATGAAGGCGTGCGCAGATGTTCGAACGGGCATGGTGGGGCTCTCCTAGTACGAATTACGAACCCTGGCACGCTTCTGCGCCCGTGACTTCTTCTACGGCGCCGTGTGGAAGGGGGAAATCGAGCCTCATGAAGAGACGGGCAGCTCTCGCACCCATGCGACCGTCTGGGCCATGCCTTCTTCCTTCGTCACGATCGGTTGGTACCCGAGGTCGCGCTCGGCGCTCGCGTTGGAAAAGAAGAAGTCCTTTACGAGGATGTGGTAGTGAAAACGGTGAAAGGGAACGTCGAGTCCCGTGACCCGGTGCACGATCTCCATGCCCTGCGCGAGCAC
>JAFDFW010000461.1 GCA_019309605.1 Deltaproteobacteria bacterium
TCGTGCCGCCGTTGCAGGTTCCGGGGGCATAGGATGGATCAGCAGGGACAGAACGGGCTGCTGACAACCTACCGCGAGGGCTGGCGCAACCGCGGCCTCGTGGGGCTCGCGATCTCGGCGTTGCTGATTTCGTTCTACGTCGTTCTCTATTGGGAGCACAAAGTGCAACAGCAGTTTGGGGTCGCGCCGCTCACAGCGATTTCCGAAGCCGCCGGTCTGCGCAACCGCTGGTACCTTTACGGATTCCTTTACTCCGTCGCGATGATCACGGGCGCTATCTATTACCTGCGGCGCCATGGAAACAGCCGCTACAACCGGTTTCGAATCACCGTGAACGTCGCGATTCAAATCGCGCTCGGCTTCACGCTTCCCTTCATCATGCCCCTCTTCGGTGGACAGGAGCTCTACTTCTCGTACTTCTGGCCGCTCAAGTACGACTATCTGTATCCGCAGACCCTCGCCGACCTGCCGCTGTATTTCTCCCTGTACACCGTCGTAGGCTCGCTCCTGGCCGCGCCGGTGCTCGCCGTACTCTATGGGAAACGCTGGTATTGCTCGTGGGTGTGCGGCTGCGGCGGCTTGGCCAACACCTTCGGCGATCCGTGGCGACACCTGACCAGCAAGTCGACCAAGTCATGGCGCTTCGAGCAGGTGAGCATTCATCTGGTGTTGTTCATCGCGATCGCGACGACATTTCTCGTCGGCCTCGATTGGTTGATCGGCAAGGACCATCCGGCGTTCCACCGAATCGTTGCGGGCGATCACTGGCAGGACTGGTCGATCAAGAGTTTCTACGGATTTGCCGTCGGTGCGGTCCTTGCGGGCGTGATCGGCACGGGTCTTTATCCGGTGTTCGGACCCCGCGTATGGTGCCGCAATTTCTGCCCGATGGCCGCGGTGCTCGGCTGGCTGCAGAAGGTGGGGCGCTATCGCATCAAGGTGAAGCCCGGCATGTGCATTTCGTGCGGCAACTGCAGCACGTACTGCGAGATGGGCATCGACGTTCGATCGTATGCGCAGGCAGACGAGAGCTTCACGCGCGCCTCGTGTGTTGGGTGCGGGATGTGCGCGCACATGTGTCCGCGCGGGGTGCTCAAGCTCGAGAACAGCTGGGATCGCCCCGAGGACAAGGAGCGGCAGAGGTTGTCGGTCGTCGACTTCTAAACGTCAGGCGAAGGCTCGTGTCCACGCGGCGAGGGCCTGCTCGGAAAACAGCACGAAGCGGATCTCGTCGAGGTTCCACGCGCGCTCTCGGACGACCGCAGCGGAGATGGTGGCCGCGTCCTGCATGGGATAGCCATAGACCCCGCACGAGATGGCGGGAAACGCGATCGACCGGAGGCCGCAGGCGATAGCCAGCTCGATCGATGAGCGAAACGCAGA
This sequence comes from Deltaproteobacteria bacterium, assembly GCA_019309605.1. Taxonomy (GTDB): domain Bacteria; phylum Myxococcota_A; class Polyangia; order Polyangiales; family Houyiibacteriaceae; genus SG8-38. Next base: position 1,384 of record JAFDFW010000461.1, read on the forward strand.
GGCGAGCAGCGCAGCGTCACGGGGGACTCCGCTGTAGACCGGACCAACCGTGTGAATGACGTGGCGGGCGCGGAGCTCGAACCCCGGGGTGATGCGCGCCTCGCCTGTGGGGCAACGTACGCCGGGACGGACTTCGGGGACCGCTCGGCAGGCTTTCAGGAGGGCGTGACCTGCGGCGCGATGGATGGCGCCGTCGACGCCACCGCCGCCGAGCATCGCCTGGTTGGCGGCGTTCACGATCGCGTCGGCTGTGTCCTGGGTCAGGTCGCCCCGAAGGATGCCCACCCTGGGCGTCACCGGGGATCCTCGTCAGGCGGCTCGCCGGGGGCGGGTCTGCCCATCAGCTGCTCGAAGGCGAGCGGCCCGAGTGATTGGACCATTAGCCGGTCGAGCCGTGCCTCGAGCCCCTCCTTGTGGGCCGGTGAGTCGTACATGAAGGCGATGCCCATGCCGGCGGGGCGTCCTGTAAGGGCCTCGCTGGCGTCGACAACCCACCGAACCACCCCGCGAAGCACGATTGGCTCGCCGAGCTCCGGGGCCCGAATGGTGAAGGACAACACAGTTCCGACACCGAGGGGGCGATCTGTCCGGATGAAGGTCCCACCTTGGCTGATGTTGTGGGTGTAATCCGACAGCAGGGCGTTGAGGCGTTCGTATTCGACCGGCAATTCAAGCGCAGCCCGCCCAGATTCTCGACGCTCGCGACCTCTATCAGACATGCCCGGGGTGGAGGGTAGAGTCCCCTGGACTCAGCGGCAACAACAAGGTTGCTTGACGCCGAAACACCGACTGCCTACTCTACGAGACCCATTTAACCCGGACGTTCCGCATCGGCGTTGAGCGTCTTTCGCGCGAGGATTGCGCATGACTGATATCGATTCCAAAACAAGTGAGACCTCAACGGAGGAGGTGGCGCATGTGGAATCGCAAGCCCCGACTTCGTCCACTGAAACCGTAACCGTGTCCGTGACCGTGCCAGTAAACGAGTCTGCGCCCGAGACCGTGAGCGAGCCCGCGTCCGAGATGACAAACGGGACTGCGCCCGAGACCGTGAGCGAGCCCGCGCCGGCGTCCGAGTCTGCGACCGCGGAAGCCGATACCGTCGCTGGAGAGGTTGCTGCCGCAGAGGCGCAGGCCGACACGGTGACTGGAGACGTCGCCGCCGGCGAGAGCACCGAAAGCTCCGCAGGCGACGTAGAGGCGGAGGGAGCCGGTAAGAAGAAACGTCGTCGGCGCCGCAAGAAGAAGGGCGCCGAGGCCGGCGCGAGCGATGCGCCGTCGGACGCGAAGTCGGCGCACCATCACGCGCCGTTCCTGCATCTGTTCTCAGGTGGAACCACGCGGAAGCATGCGTTCTCCGTCGGTGAAGAGATCGCCGGCCGCGTCGAACGCGTCGAGCACGGCACAGTCATCGTCGACTTGTTCGGAAAGGCCACCGCGATCGCCGACGTCGACGAGCCGCGTGATCTTCCGGTCATCATTCACGAAGCGGTAGAGCTGCCCCGCAAAGAGGATGCGGAGCATCCTCCACCTGTCGCGGTACCTGGGGGTGAAGAGGCTCCAGCAGAGGTGGCCGCTTCCGAAGCGCCGGCACCTATTCACACGCCAGTGGTGCCTTCGCCGGCCGCGATTCTGACGCCTGTGATTCAGGCTCCGACTGCCGAAATGGCAAAGCTCGTGCAGGGCGACGCCTCCGCTTGGGAGTTCTCCCCGACCGAAGTGACTGACGTCCCCGAGGAAGAATTGGGCGAAGCCGACACCGTCGTAGGCGCGCAGGCGTTTGACCCGGGGGG
>JAFDFW010000462.1 GCA_019309605.1 Deltaproteobacteria bacterium
CGGGCGCTTGGAATGCGCTCGGCCAGCCGGTCGGTCTGCGTCGGCCGGATCAGGATGTCCTTTCCGGGGCGAACCAAAAGCGTCGGCAAGTCGATTTGCGTGAGACGCGACTCGGTCGAGTGCCTCATCACGGCATAGAACTGGCCCAGCACCGTGCGGAGGGCGGGCGGCTGCCCCAGGCGCACCTCCAGATGCGAATGGATTGCTTCGGGCCCTATCGATTTGAGGAACTCCTCCGGATACAGCAAGCGTGGCAGCGAACGCAACCGCGTCTTCTGACCGCCAAAGAGCCCCTGGAGGAAGAGCCGCATTCCTTGGAGCGTCGGGAGCGAAGCCACCGGCGCACCGCCGTGCGTCGCGACCAAGGTCAAGCTCTGGCAGCGCTCCGCAAAACGAAGGGCGAGCTCCTGGGCGATCATGCCTCCCATGGAAACGCCCACGATATGCGCTCGATCCCACGAGAGATCATCCAAGATCCGAACCGCATCGTCGGCCATCGCAGGAATCGTCCGGAGGAACGGCCCGCGATCGCTCTCCCCAACGCCGAGGTGGTCGTAGTGACAGCAACGGTGGTCGTTCTGGAGCTCGTCTACCTGCGGCCCCCAAACCGCACCAGGCATCCCGAACCCCATGACGAAGAGAACCGGCGGCCCCTGCTGACCGAACATTTGATACGACAGGCGCGGCCCTGTCCTCGTAAGGTGCTGATTCACTGAGCCTGGTCGTAGTAGCGGGTGGTGGGATACGCCAGCTCGATGTCATCATTCTCGGCGAACTGTTCCAGTATCTGCTCCCAGAGCTGTTGCTCGGTGCCGCGGCGGGTCTTGGGCTTCGTCATGTATCGCACCGTAAGCAGCACGCCGCTGTCCCGCACGGTGGTGTACACGATGGGCGTGACCTTTCCCGAATAGATGAGGTACCTGGACGCTGCCCGGCGCACCTGGCGTTCCACTTCCTCGGCGACGACGAAGCTGTCGTCATCGACGATCTTCTCGAGGATGCCTTTGGCCTTCTTCCAATCGCTCTCGAAGGTGATGAGCACGGGAATCTCGTGCCAGATGTAGTCGAAGCCCTTGTTGAAACTCGCGGTCACGGCGCGCAGCACCTTGCCGTTCGGCACTTGCAGGATCCGTCCCGTGCTCTGGTCGGCGTCCACCCAGTTCCCGATCTCGAGCAGGCTGAACTGGAACACTCGAATGTCGATCACATCACCGGCGACTCCTTCTATTTCGATGCGATCGCCGACTTCAAATGGGCGTCGGAGCATGATGAAAAGGAACCCAGCAATGTTTGAAATGGTGTCATGCAAGGCGACCGCCAAACCGGCACCCAAAATGCCGGCGAACGTGGCGATCCGCTCGAGACCCGCAAACCAAATCACCCCCAAGAAGATCAGGATCAAGAAGCCGATCGCGGAGGTCACGCCCCGGCTCCAGCTGTACCTTTGCCTGTTGTCGGCGACGTTCCGCAGCATCACCCGCATCACTGCGGACCGAACGAGCAGGAAGAACAACACCACCAACAGAGAGTTGACGACCTTGAGCTGGGTGTCAGGCATCATCCCGAGCCAGGTTGTCCCCTCCGTCATGAAGTCTTCCACGCGGCCAGGTTACCGCCGCCCCCCGCCCGAGGCGAGAGAAAGGCATACTGCCAAGGTCGTCGTGCACGACCGCCCCGGGATCGGCTATCGTGCGGTTGGCCATGGGAGCATCGGAAAGAAAGCAGTTTCGAATCGTATTGAGCGGTGGCCCCGGCGGCGGGAAGACTACCGCTGCGGATTTGTACCGCCGCGAGATCGGCGAGAAGGTCGTCGTCGTGCCTGAAACGGCGACGATGCTGTTCACCGGCGGCTTCCCTCGCGTGGGCGAGCCCGAGGCGCGCACCGCGACGCAGCGAGCGATCTTCCACGCCCAGGTGGCATTGGAAGACATCCAAGGCGCGCGCTACCCTCGCCGCGTGCTGCTCTGCGACCGCGGCACCATCGACGGCGCTGCCTTCTGGCCGGACGACGCGCCCGAGGGGTTCTTTGAAAGCCTCGGCACGAGCCTCGAAGAGCAGTTCAGACGCTACGACGCCGTGATCTTCTTCGAGTCCGCGGCCGTCGGGGATATCTCGATTGAGGGAGGCAACCCAGCGCGAACCGAAACCAACGAAGAGGCCCGGCACCTCGATATGCGCCTGCGCGAGCTCTGGTCGAAACACCCGAATTTCCACTTTGTCCCGCATTCCCCATCGTTCTTCGCGAAGCTGCAGGACGGCCTCGGGCAGCTCCAGCAGATTGTCGACGACAACGGCTTGCTCCACGCGGGCTCATAAAATGGCACGAATAACCCATCTGTACTAGACCGGGAGGCGATGGGGATGTTTCGATTGTTTGGCCGGTTGCGCCCAAGCCTCTCAGCGGGGCTGGTCGCGCTTCCGCTATTTGTCACCTCGGCGACGGGCTGTGTCAGCCAAATGCAGACCGATATCGCGGCCAACCAGAAACGGCTCGACTCGCTCGACGATGACCTCGAGGTCAAACGAAGAGAGCTCGAAGAAGCGTTGGCCGAGGCGAGCCGCGTACTCCGCCGGAACAGTGCGGATCAAGGCTTGCAGATCGAGCAGATTCAAGAGCGTCTGGCCCTGATGGAAGGAGAGATCGCCGAGCTTCGCAACGAGAGCAGCGGAGCGAGCCAAGCACAGGCGCAACGAAGCCTCGAGCTTCAGCGCCAACTGAGCGAAGTCGCGCGCGCTGCCGGCATGGATGTGGCGCTCGACGCGGGCGACATTCCGAAAAGCAAGAGCGTGCACTGGGAAGCGCTGACGAAGGCGTATCGGATCAACAAGCACTCCTATACCCGCGCCCTCGCGCGCGCCTACGTGGAACGGTACCCCAAGGACGACCACGCGGATAATGCGCAGTACATGATCGGTTCGAGCTACCTGAAGCAAAACCAAGCTGCCGCAGCGCTCGGCGAGTTTCAAAAGGTACTCTCGACCTACCGCAAGGGCGATGCCCTCGACAAGACCCTGTACGACATGGCGCAAGCGTTCCTCCAGGTACGATCGTGCAACGACGCGGGCACCGCCCTCAAGGCCCTGCTGAAGAACCACAAGAGCTCGCCGCTCATTCCCAAGGCCAAGAAGGAGCTGCGCAAGGTGCGCGAGCTCGGCCCCGCCGACTGTGACGACC
>JAFDFW010000058.1 GCA_019309605.1 Deltaproteobacteria bacterium
GCAGGCGGCGCAAGTGGCGCAGGCGGCGCAGGCGGCGCAGGCGGCGCAGGCGGCGCAGGCGGCGCAGGCGGCGCAGGCGGCGTCGGCGGTGGAGATGGCACCGACGAAATCTGGGTGTGCCTGCCCGGCCACCTCGAGAATCCGGACTACGTTCCCCGCGACATCCTCGACCAGTGCGAGTACAGCCTCGACTGCGACGTCGGCCTCATCTGTGTGTGTCTCCCCGGTGCGATCTGCGACCCTGACGACCCGCTAAAGAGCGGCCCCACGTGCCAGCGGCTCTGCGATCCAGCGATGCTCAACGAGTGTCCGGTGATCCTCGAGGTTCAGCCCGATTGCACGGACCTCGGCGAGGGCCGCGGTTTTTGCGACCCGACGACTGTTCCGCTGCCGCTCTAGCGGGGCTGAGCCGATTGACCGTTTACGCGGGCCGGTCGGAACACTAGACTCTCCCGGGTCATGCCCACTCCGCAAGAAACAGTCGACGCCGTTCGTTCCTATTTGCGCGTGCATCCCGAGGAGCTCGGCCGTGCCGTACGTAGCGCGCTGGGTCTTCGGTTCGGTGTCCCGCTTGCCGCCCTTCGGTGGATTGGCCAGCAGGCCGAGCGCAGCGGGAAGGTAGAGGACTTCCACATCGATCCCGTGCCTCCAGGCCTTCGACTTTCGGGCAACCTCGACGCTATGAACACGCCTATCCGCGCGTCCGCGATCATCTTCGTCGAGCGGGTAGTGTTCAATGACGAAGAGCTGACCGTCGCGCTTCGGCTCGAAGAGGTGATGCTCAAGCTCAACGGCGATTCCGACTCTCCCGTTGCTGCCCTGATCAAATCCGGAGCATTGGACCTGTCGAATCCGGGTACGCTGGTCAACTTCATGCCCGGCCGGTCGCCTGTCGTGGCCGAAGCCAACGGCAACCGAATCGTGCTCGATCTCATGCGCGATCCGAACATCGGCAAGAACCCACTCGTGCGTCGAGCGGTGTCGTTGCTCACGTCTTTCGTGACGCTTCACGGCGTCGAATCCGACACGAAGCATCTCGACATCGCCTTCCGTGCCCTCCCCACGGGTCTCGGCGGTGCCGCCCAGGCGCTCCGCAAGAACCTCGTGCTTCCTTCGATGAGCCGCTTTCTTCCCCGCGCGAGATAGAGACCAAGGGCCGCCGCTATCGCCGTCGAAGCCTCAGCTATCGGGAGTGGGCTCGTCGACCGACGGGTCCGAGGCGGTGTCCGGCTGATGGAGCAAAGCGCGGTTGCGCAGGGCTTCGAGCTCCTCTTCGGCAAACTCCAGCTCGAGCTCCGCTCGACTACGCGCGGCCACGGCCCGGGCGACCGCGTCCTGTAGCTCGTCCGCCTTCGACCCTTCTGCCTTCAGGCGCGCGTCGAGTGCAGCGATCTCACCTTGAAGCTCTAGGCGCCGGTCGCCTTCACGCTCCAGCTTCCGTTCGATGCGCCTGGCTCGCTCTTCCTCCGCCGCGAGCTCCTGTGCCGTGCTCGCCAACTTTTGATTTGTCGCTGCGAGCGAACGCTCCCTCGCGGAAAGCTCCCGCTCTGTTTCGGAAAGGTGCTGCTCGATCGTCGCCTTGTCCTGGCGGTTCTGTGCGAGCCTGTCGCGAGTGCGCACCAGCCTGCGCTCTTCGTCTTTGAGCTGCGTTCTCAGCGAAGCGACCTTGCCGTCGGTGCGTGCGAGTCGCTTTGCAAGGTCGGTTCGCGTCAAGCGGCTCTGCTCGTAGCGCAGCTCGAGCTGTTCAGCGACTTCCCGGGTGTCGGCCAAGTCTCGGCGCAGGTCCGAAGCAGTGAGCTTCGCGCGGTGCGCAACTTCGCGCTGGGTCTCGGCCTGCTGGTAGAAGACGGTGACCGCTGCGCCCGACGCTCCGAGCAGGGCAAGCGCCAGCGGAATCGTCCATCGCAAGATCGTCTTCATCCGCTCCCGGCGCTCCTCAGGAAGCGACAGCGCGGAGAGTTCTTCCACGAGTTCATTGGCCGTGGGTCGCAGATCTGCGTCCCAGCTCATCCAACGGTCGAAGAATGGTGTGAGGTACCTCAGCCCTTTGCGCGTCGGCGCGTTCGGGGTCTCCTTCGACCGATATTCGATGAATGTATCGACTGCGCCTGCGGCAACGTCGTCTTGCGTTTCGGGCTCGAGTGCGTTGCGAAGAGACAGGGCCAACGCGAAGACGTCGGCTTTGTTGCTGACCGTCGGCTTTCGTTCGACGGACGCGAACTGCGCGGCAACTTCGGGTGCGAAGTAAGTGGGCGTTCCTGCAACCACCATCTCTGCCTCGGTCGCCGCAACACCGAGATCGAGAAGCACTGGCGTGACCTCTTCTTCACCGAAACCAGGAATGCGCGCGAGGAAGATGTTCTCGGGCTTGACGTCTTGGTGACGCACACCCGCGGCGTGCATCGCTGCGAGCGCGCGGGCGAGCGGCTGGAAGATCTCGAGCGCTTCGGCGCGGCTCAGCGGCTCGCGCTGCAGACGCGATTCGAGCGTCTCCCCGTCGTACCAAGGCATGACGAACCAGAGGCGCTCTTCGAACCAGCCGTGGTCCTTGAACTGCACGATCGAAGGGTGAAAAACGGATGCGATGAGCCGCAACTCGCGCAGCGCAGACTGCTTGGCCGACTTCGAATGCGCCGCTTGATGCAGCAATTTCAGGGCGACGACGTGCCCTGGCACCTCGGTGTCCTTGGCGCGATAGACATCGCCAAACGCGCCCAAACCGACGCGGGCTTCGATCGAGTACCGCCCGCCGACGATCGTCCCGTTCGGGAGTGGCTCGATGCCTTCGTGTTCCTCGCCCGGTGTCCGCGGCGCGGCCTCGAGGGCGAACGCCTCGACGATCACGCGCCCGAATCGCTCGGCGTCACGGATGCCGTGTTCGTCCAGGATGAGTTGCGCCCGCGCCATCGCGGCCTCGACACGCTGCTCCATTTCGATCGGCGTCTCTGCGTACACGAAGGCGAGCTCGTCGATACTCAGCTCGCGTGCGTGGCGGAGCTCTAAGAGTTCAGAGTCTTCTGCGCTGAGATCGAAACGCAGGCCGTTGAGCGGGCTCACCGATGAATGGGCAGAGGGAAGGGCGCGCCACGGGAGCTCTTCGAGGTCTCCCTTCGTCGGTGGTTCGTGGGGACGGCTCTGATTGTGCAGATACCCGCGGGCAGCCCGGTAGAGCCGTGCGCGAACGCCCGGCGCTTGGATCAAATCATCGCTGTCACTCTTGGCAACGAACGCGCGCAGCTTGGAGAGGTAGTGGTCCGCCCTGCTAGTCGACCCGGTTCGAATCGCGAGGTACTGACGAATGCCTTCTGCGTAGTAGCGAAACGCACGTCCGTGCAGAACGTCGACAATCGTTTGTGGCTGTCCCTGCGAAAGCGCGATGGACGCCGCGGCTTGCGTCAGCGCGGCGCCACCTTTGCCGGGTGGCCTGAGTTGATTCAGTAGAAACGGGACGGTGCCGGTAGTTCCCATGGGTGCCTCTCACAAAGTGGGGAACTGTAAGGATGAGTCACCCTTGCGGCGGCTCTCAACAAAACGGCAAGGCTATGTCCAGCCGTAGAAGATGCTCAGGCCGTACAACACTGCGAGGAGAGTCAGTGCGGTTACGATGTTCAGCACGAAGCCGATGCGCATCATCTGCGGCAACTCGAGCAAGCCGGTCCCATAGGCGACCGCGTTCGGTCCCGTCGCGATGGGCAGCATGAAGGCGCAGCTCGCGGCGAGGCCAACGGCCAAGGCAGGTGGCAACGGGGAGACACCGAGTTCCATTGCCGCTGCAATGGCGAGCGGCACGATCATGTTCGACGATGCTGTGTTCGAGCACGCTTCGGTGAAAAAGACGGTGAAGACGATGAGGGCAGCGGTGAGGCCCCACAAGGAGGTGATGCCCGTCACGCCCAAGAACCACTGACTGATCGCCGCGGCCAATCCCGTCTCGAACATCTGCGCCCCAAGCGAGAGCCCTCCACCAAAGAGGAGAATCAGCCCCCAATCGATGCGCGCCGCGTCGTGCCATGGGAGGACGGGAGTCTTCTGGTTCTCGTCGAGGATTAGAAACAACGGCGCAGCCGCGAGAATTGCCACGGCGCCGATGGGGAGCGCCCGCGCAACCTCCTCGGCATGGGGCGCGCCGACCGCTCGCATGATGCCGGGCACGGTCCACCCAACCACCGCCAACCCAAAGCAGAATGCCGTCACTCGTTCGCCACGCGACCACGGCGACGCGACCAGGGTCACGCTGGTCTCAGCGGGCGGCGGGGGCGCGAGCCAGTGCAGAACGAACCCGATGATCACGACCAGAACCAAGGCCACCGGCAGCCCGACACCCATCCACTGCACAAAATCGAACTGCGTATCCGTCTGCTCCTGCAAGAACCGGACGGTGATGAAGTTCGGCGGGCTGCCGATCAGGGTCCCCATGCCGCCGACAGACGCGGCGTACGCGACGGCGAGCACGCTTCCGGAGTTCGCGTCGTCGTCCTCGGGAAGGGAGCCGAGCAGAATTGGGATCAGAATGGCTGCCGTCGCGGTGTTGCTGATCCACATCGAGAGCACCACGGCCGTCATCATGAAGGCCATCCGAATGCGAACCGGAGAGCCGCGCACCATGCGCAATTGCATCAGGGACCGAGCGATGCGCCGGTCCAGACCGTGCCGGGTCATCGCTCGGGCGATGAAGAAACCGCCGATGAAGAGGAAGATGAGGGGGTCGGCATAGGGTGCGAAGGCCGCGCGGCTATCGGTGACGCCGACAACGATCATCGCTGGCGCGATCAGAAGCGCCGTCACGGAAATCGGCAGTACCTCGGTGACCCAGGCGACGATCACGGCGGCGAAAACCGCAGCAAGGTGCTGGGCGCGTGGTTCCAGTCCGAGCGGAGCAAACCAGGCGGCCAGGAACAGTACCGGCGTAAGGACCAGACCTACCGTGCGCCGCTCAAAAAAGCCCATCCACGCGCCATCTAGCACGTCACCCCATGGGTACGTCCAGCCCGCTCGGCTCGAAAGTTGCGCTCGATCCCGTTCGGCACCAAGGTGAGTAAGTCGTGACTCATTTGCGCCTGGGATTATTGACAATTCTGGCGTGTGTAGTCTTTTATGGCTGCACACCGAAACAGGACCCTGCGTCTGCTCCGATCGAGAGCGACGCCAAGCCTGAGCCAAGCTCCGCTTCTGATGACGAAGCTCCTCCGCTGGTCCTCGAGGCCCCGGTAGCCTTCTGGAGGGACGGCAAAGCGCAGGGCCAGGTCGATGCCGCCAAGGCCGATGAAGACGGCCATCTGCTTCTGGACCTCGGCGAAGAGTGGACGCCGTACATCCTCACGGAGGCCCCGTCAGCCGACGAGCTGGGCCAGACGAGCGAGTACCGTTCGACGTACTTAGCCCTGGCTCGCGGAGAGTTTCCGAAGGATCGACATGGCTATCGGGCCGAGAAGGATCAGTATCTCGAGCTTTACGGCATCTTGCCGACCCTGACCTTGCTCAGGAAGCGCTTCACGGAGGTACGGGAGCTCGAATGCGCCGCCGAGCTCGACCTCCTGCCCTTGCAGGAGTTCGAAGGGTTCCTCGCCTATCAAAAGGGGCGTCGCCCGGCTCGCCGCCTGGCCCGCTATGAGTTGCTCAAGCCGCAGATGGCCGCGCTCATGACCAGCGCCGGGGTGCAAAGCTTCGACCAGCTCACCCGAGCGCACGCCGTCGACGACGCGGCGTGGGAGAAGGTCGAAGAATACAAGACCCTTGCACCTGAGATCGAAGCCATTGTTGCGGCACAGGCTCGGCTCGAGTGCGAAGGTTTCTTCGAGGGTCGCGGCGCGCACACGCCAGGTCTCTTCGATTGGCGAACCCACGAAGCGCTTGCCGAGTTCGAGCGCAGGCACCGCGTGTACGGCTGGGGCTTCATCGGCGACGACACCTTGGCCGTTCTACGGGAGTCGCCGCAAGACACTGAACGGGAGGCGGTGATTCGCGTCCTGACCGAGCGCGCCATGCACGCCGCCGAGGTCATCGAAGATGGCAGCACGTCGACCTTGCGCGACGACGAACCACGGACCTACAAAGCCGAGGACGGCAGAGAGCTGCAGATCCCGAACCTCGAAGCCGAGCTTCGTGAGCGCGTCGTTACGGCGTTCGGCCTCGACACCGCCGAATCGACGTACGCATGGCTCGAGTCTTTGGGCGAGATTGCCGCTGCGAAGGTCGTGGCCGTTCCTGGCATTGAGCTTCCTCCTTACTACGCGGACGTGATGGAGCTCAGCGTTTCGACCGACCGCGGCGACGTCTGGTACGAGTTCCCGTACGACGAAGAGGGCAAGCGCCGCTCCCAACCGGTGAGTCGGCGGCCCCGCGTGACGATCTCGGTGAGCTACAACGACCAAAAGATTCCGCTCGCGCGTTTCGGAACGACCGTCGGCGGCTGGCGCGGCGAGTTCATCGACGGCGCGGTGATGTGGAAGTACAAGGGCTCGCCGGTTGGCAAGCGCGTGTGGAGTCGCATTTCTGCCGCACCGATTTGGGTGCCACCCGAAAGCACACCGCCCCGCGTCATGCTCAGCAAGAGGCACGACAGAAGGCGCGGCGACTACTTCGAGATCGACTACCACACCACTGGCCCGAGCTACGCATCAGCGTATGGATTGGTAGCGGCATACCATCGTAAGTACTACCGCTCGCCCGATGGCAAGATCCAGGTTGGCGGCGACGAGGGCATCCGCACACACGGTTCGGTCGACTACATGAGCATCATGCGCCGCCACTCGCACGGCTGTCACCGGATGCACAATCACATCGCGGTGCGACTGATGTCGTTCGTTCTGGAGCACCGTCCGCACACGCGATACGGACAGCAGCCGATGGTGTACCGCCGCGAGTTCGAGTTCGAAGAAGAGATGTACGTCATGGAGTTCGACAAAGGCGGCTACAACTTCGTCCTCGAAGATCCGCTGCCCGTCGAGGTTCTGCCCGGCAGAGTTCGCGGCCAAGTCAACGAGCCCATCGAGGTTGCATTGCCACGCTTTGACCGCGAAGTCGGGGCGTACGTCATGCCTGATGGCGCCTGGGTCACCGTCGACCGTTTCGGCAATATGACTCCGCGTATCAAGCCGTTCGATTTCGATGCACCGCTCGATGCCCCGGAGCTGGCGCCCGAGCTCGACCCCATGACTACGGCAGAGGCTGCACCCACGACGACCGACACCGGCATGCCCAGGACTGCGCCGGCGTCGATCCCCGTGAACACCGCCGTGGTGCCCGTAGCGCCCACTCCCTGAAAACAAGACGCAATTTCAGGGCTGTTGTTGGCTGTGGATGAATTGGGCGAAAAGTCCGCCACTTGTGGAAAAACAATCGCATTTTCCACGGGCGAATTTCGTTGATCTCCCTTGGTGGATCGGTGACAAAAGGGATCGGAAGATCGCGACAGCGAGCTCGACGCTCTTTGAATCAACCTATCTGACACAGCAACGAAAGTTGCTGTTTCTCACTCTCACGGGGGAGAAGCGAGGCCGAAAGGTCACGCCGTCGGTGGGCGCGAAGAGCGCCGAACGTGTCCGTGGGTCGTGAGGATTGCAAAAGCCGGCATTCTGATGCGTGGGCCGAGTCGAGCGAGAGCTCTGACGAAGGCCGTCGACGCGAGGGACGTCGGTGGAAGGCGCGCTAGAATCGGGACGCCGCTCTGTTTCACCACACTGCGGCCGCGATGGTTCTAGACGGGACGTTGGAGGCACCTGGCATAGGGCTGCCCGACGACCGTGACGGCGCGTCAAAGGTTCGGTGCTCGAGTCGCTTCGGCGAAGCGAGTGCCCGCCGAAGCGAGCACGACGGGGTGAACACCGTCGGCTCACCGTTGCAAAGCCGATTCGACATCGGTGACGGTAGTCTCACGAGGTATGGGTGCCCATCTTTGAAAACTAAAACTCTGGATTGCACGCGTCGGCCTGAACATGCTGCGCAACACCGCTGCACACGAGGCGAGAGCTTCGGCAACGGCATGGAGTGCGGCATGAGCATCAGGATCCATTAGAAGCGCATCCCATTACGCGCCCTTGGCGAGTCGAAAACCAAGGGTTCAGGTACGGCGAGAGTCGTCGCGGAGTCCAATCACTGCGGTCTGCTAAACACAAACCGTTGCTGGGACTTCGTCCGAAGGAAGCGCGTAGGGCAACCTATGCGAACCTCCGGTACCTCGAGACCTTCAAGTCGAGAGATACGACGACAGCGCACGGGACGTGTCGGTCAAAGCTCCTCCAGTGAGTCCACAAGCTCACGCGGGGTGTTAGCAGGCTTCCCGACGGGGAATGCATCGCGCCGAAACGTGTCGCGCAAAGCAGGAGAGGCTGAATAAGCTTCCCATCGAGCCTCGCGCTCGAAATCCAGACAAAGTCGGTCGTGGTGTACGCAACGTACAAGCGCACACACAGCCAAGCGACGAGCAAGCTCGTCGTGAGGTAAGCGAACTTCCAAAAGGGGCGATCCGTGCCGGGTCGCTCCTTTTCTAATTGGGTTGCTGGTTTTGGGGGTGGTCTTGGGTTGGTTACCTGGTTTGGTTTAGTTACATCCGACCCGCCCACCCCCACCCGTAGTCCTCCCTGCCGCGGCATTCGCTGCGCTTTGCCTTGGCGGCGCATTCGCGCCGGGCTTCGCCTTTGGCTCGCGCTCTCTTAGCCCATTGGGACCATTTTAAGAACCGAGTTGCGCGGTACCAAATGTCATGTCGGCTTCCTCGCACTGCAGACATGGCCTTTGAATTGGCTATGCTCGGCACCCAGGTTTACATGCGAAGAGCATTGTCTCGGTGGCTACTTGCATGATCCGCCAGAAAGAAGAGGGACAGGTACGATGAAGCACTCTTTTTCAGGCTGGCCATGGCTGCCGGCGTTGGAAGAGCCGACAGGCTCCCGTCGGCAACGCGATAGTCTACGATCCTCCCGAAAATCGGTTCGATAGATCATTCATGGGAGTTTGCGTTCTCAGCAGCCCGGCCAGCAGACCTGGCGGTAGCACTGCCATGCGCCAGAGGCGCAGCCGGTGGGCAAGGGGTTTCCCTCGCAGTCGGCAGCCATGGAGCAGCCGTAGCTCGCGCAGTCGTTCGGGCAAGCGTCGGGG
>JAFDFW010000463.1 GCA_019309605.1 Deltaproteobacteria bacterium
ATCTTCTTGGCCTCTGCATCCGTCGCGGGAACGAAACCCCAGTTGTGTTGCCAAGCGTCGTTGAAGACGTCGAGGATGTCCCGAACTTCCTTCTTGAGGCTACGCGGGCTCACCGAACGGAACCGAACCTCAGGAAGGCTGTTGATCGCCTCCCATGCCTTCTGGGCGCGCGCGGGCGCCGCAACCACGTCGTACTTCCAGCCGTAGCAGTCCTTCACCTTCTGCAAGCCCGCGCCCTCGGCCAGCGCCTCCTGATACGAGCGATGGTGGGACATCATGATCGTCGGGGGCGAATCGAATCCTTCGACGAGCAGCCCGGTTTCCTCGTTGATCGACAGCGAGAACGGCCCGCGCATCACCGTCATCCCGCGGCCCACCAACCATTCCTCGGCGGCGGCGACCAACGCCGATGCGACCTCTTGATCGTCCAGCGTGTCGAAGAAACCAAAGAACCCAGCGTTGTCCTGGTGGATACGAAGATGCTCATGATCGATCTGCGCCGAAATCCGGCCGACCGCCTTTCCGTCCTTCCAGGCGGTAAACAGCGCGACCTCTGCATGTTCGAAGAAGGGGTTCTTCTTCGGGCTGAGCCGGTCGCTGATCTCCATGTGAAGCGGCGGCACCCAAGCCGGGTCGTCGCGATACACCTCGAAGGCGACCTGGATGAAGTCCTTCAGGTCCTCCCCAGGCTGATGCTGCTTTATTTCTACGCTCATACCTTGAGGGGCCCCACCATGTCTTCGGGAGTGATCGCGTCGTCGAACTGCTCGCCGGTCAGCAAGCCGAGCTCGATCGCGGCTTCTCGGAGGGTCGTGTTGCCCTTGTAGGCCTGCTTAGCAACCTTGGCGGCGTTGTCGTAGCCGATGAGTGGGTTCAAGGCCGTCACCAGCATGAGCGAGCGGCGGAGCTTGTCGTCAATCGTGTCGAGGTTCGGCTCGATGCCAACGGCACAGTTGTCGTTGAAGCTCTGGCATGTGTCGCCGAGCAAGCGAATCGACTGCAGCAGATTGTAAGCCATCACCGGCTTGTAGACGTTGAGCTCGAAGTTGCCCTGCGAGCCCGCGATCCCGATGGTCGCATCGTTCCCCATGACCTGCGTGCAAACCATCGTCATGGCTTCGCACTGCGTCGGGTTCACTTTGCCGGGCATGATCGAGCTTCCGGGCTCGTTTTCCGGAATGCGAAGCTCTCCGATGCCGGACCGAGGCCCCGACGACAGCCAACGGACGTCGTTCGCGATCTTCATGAGTGCCACCGCAAGCTGCTTGAGCGCACCGCTCGTACCCACGAAGGCGTCGTGCGCAGCAAGCGCAGCGAACTTGTTCGGCGCCGACACGAACCTCTTGCCGCTGAGCGTTGCGATCTTCTCGGCGACGCGGTCCGCATACTGCGGGTGCGTGTTGAGGCCGGTGCCGACCGCCGTACCCCCGAGCGCCAGCTCACGAAGCTGAGGCATGGTGGCCTCGACCGCGGCTAGCGCGTGATCGATCTGGGAGACCCAGCCGCTGATCTCCTGCCCGAGCGTGAGGGGCGTCGCGTCCTGCAGATGGGTTCGCCCAATCTTCACGATACTCGCAAAGGCGTTGGCCTTGCCGTGGAGTGTGTCGCGAAGCAGCCGAACCTTCGGCAACATCTGCTCCACGCCAATGACCGCCGCGATGTGCATGGCGGTCGGAAACGTATCGTTGGAGGACTGTGACCGGTTGACGTGATCGTTCGGATGAACGGGCTTCTTGCTGCCCATCTCGCCACCGGAAAGCTCGATCGCGCGGTTCGAGATGACCTCGTTGACGTTCATGTTGGACTGCGTACCGGAGCCCGTCTGCCACACGACCAGCGGGAAGTGGTCGTCGAGCTTGCCTTCGATGACCTCGTCGGCTGCGCGCACGATCAGATCACAGACGTCCTTCTCGAGGTTGTCGAGCTCGTGGTTGGTGAGCGCGGCAGCCTTCTTGAGGATTCCAAACGCGTGCACGATCTCGATCGGCATTCGCTCCGTGCCGATTCGGAAGTTCATGCGCGACCTCATGGTCTGTGCGCCGTAGTACTTGTCCGCAGGCACCTCGATCGGGCCCATCGAATCGGTTTCCACACGCGTCGTCATCTGACCTCCGGGCGCTCCCTTACCGCGTCCTTGACCCAATGTCGATTCCTCGTAGGAGCCTTCATAGATGCTCCCGGCGCGGCCACAGCTTCCGCCTCAGCCATGCCCCGCCTGTGGGCGGCAGGTCGACCCTCTGCGCGCTCAGCGTGTGTTGTGGCTCGAGGACGGGGTTCGATTCCTGTGCGGTGAGGAATGCAGAGCTCGGTTCCTGCACGGCGAACGCGACTTCGACGCCCCGACCCGGCCGCCCATCGAGCGACCCCGCATCGAGCGTCCATCCATTCCGGACCGGGTGCGCGAAGCCACGGTCGTCCGGGATGAGAGCGACACCGGCGATGGCAAAGGGGCCGAGGCGCGTCGCCACGATCCCGCCATCGCGACGGGCCTGGGTCTTCTCGCGCTTGCCCTCTTACTCCTGAGCCCGCGCCAGGAGCTGGGGTGGCTCGGGGCATTTCTCATCGTTCTTTGTGCCGCCGTCAACGCGCGAATCCCGCTCACGACCTTGCGGGCGACCGAGTCCCTCAGAATCATTGCGCCGCTCGGCCTCGCCCTCGCCGCACTGGCCGCTGTGCTGGGCGCCGATCCCCAAGCCCAGCGTTGGTCACTCGCAGGAGCGGCGGTCGCGGCTATCGCGGTTTCAATCCGCAGCTGGGTTCATTCTTCGCTGTCCTCGTCGCTGCGCGGCGCCGAACGCGAGCTTCGCGAAACCCTACCGCTGAAAGCCCGCGTGCCCTCTCGCGACCCCTTGGCGTACGAAGAGGTGCCGGCCGCAAGCCTGCGTCAGGGCGACCTCGCCGTCGTGCTGGAGGGCGAGCTTGCCCCCGCCGATGGCGTGCTCGAGGAGGGCTCGGGATTGGGTCTGCGGTATCCCAAGGCGGCGCACGCGAGGCCATACGACGAGGGGGACTTCATTCTTGCCGGCACGCGCTTGCTCGAGGGCGCCGCGACCATTCGCGTCCGCCGTACCGGTCACGACCGCGGCATCGTCCGCGCGGTCGAGTTCGGCCGACGCAAGCAACAGGGCCGCGCCGCTGCGTCCCGGCTCCGTTTCGTAGTCACGCA
>JAFDFW010000464.1 GCA_019309605.1 Deltaproteobacteria bacterium
TACGCCGGCGCGGCTCTGGCGGGGGGTGGCGCCGCCGGGATGATTGCCACGGGCATCCTCCTGGGCGCCCGCAAGCGGGATCGGCGCAGGTTACAGGAAGCGCACTATGGAAGACCGCACCGAGCTCAATGGGACCTCAAACAATCGCGACTCGTGTTCTGAGCGGTGTGCGACACCGGTGCATTTGAGGTGCAGCCGTAAACCAGCGCCACGGTGTCGCAGGTGAACAATTACGTATGCCGCGTCCTGCATGCATTGCGTGTGCAGTCGCGCAAACGCAGGACTTTCGCGTCGCGGTACCCGAATGGCAGTCAAACCCGCGCATTCGGCGCTGGCACGCCTGATGCAACAGCATCGGTTCATCCATTCGCTTAGTCCCGGGGAGGTCGATCATGAAACGCTCTGTCTTCTTTTCTACGTTTCTGTTTGCAGCAGTGTTGAGTCCCATTGTCTTACAGAGCTCCACATGTGCACCAACTGGAACCGCCAGTCTCGTCGTCCTGGAGCTTCGGCTCGGAAGCTTTGAGGGCGACAACACGATCGAGGGCTTCAGTTCGAACGCCTATTCGTATGACGCCCGGTTTCCTGAGTCGGAGTCAGTGGGTGTCTTATGGGTGAGAGCCGACCACCCAAGTACGAGTATCGAAGTGCAATACGACGGCGAGCCTGTGCAGCTCGTCGGGCTTTCGGTCGCGGAGCTCGACGTGCCACTTGGGAGCAGTGAGCTCACCATCCACGTCGCGACCCGCGGACCAACCCCCAACTCCAAGACGTATCTCGTCCGAATCGAACGTGTCCCGGTGTTTCCGTGCACCGAGCAAGGGATCCGCGAGGCCATCGCCCGCGGCGAAGGCCCAATCTACTTTGATTGTGATGGCCCAACGACGGTAGCGACCGAAGCCGAGATTGTCATCAACAACGACGTAATCCTCGATGGCGAGGGCAACCTGATCGTCGACGGCGGCAGCGCAGCACCGCTCGCGCCCAGCGAGGTCGCACCGAAAGTGAACGGTGCACATCGGGTCTTCTCCATCCCCGAAGGTGTCACCGCCGAGCTGATAGGCTTCACGGTAACCGGAGGTGCAACCGATGGCGACGGCGGCGGCATCCTCAACGCCGGCGCGTTCACGCTGACCAGCAGCACGGTCACAGCGAACACCGCGAACCGCGGCGGCGGAATCCATAATCTCGAGACTGGCAACTTGACAGTCTCGAACAGCACCCTCGCTCAGAACACCGTAGAAAGTTTTGGCGGCGGAATCAGGAGCACCGGCGTGGCAGAGCTAGTTGACAGCATCGTGTCGAACAACATTGCAATGATAGCCGGCGGTGGGATTGCCACTTTCCGGACTGGTGCGATGACGATCGTCGGGTGCGCCATCACCGACAACGTCGCGACGCGGCAAGGCGGTATCGGCAATCTCGGAGACCTCACCGTGTCCGACACAACCGTGTCGGGTAATACTGCACTCGACGAGGATGGCGGGGGCATTGCAAATTTCGACGGTGCGACGGCGACGCTATTCAACACCACGGTGTCGCTCAATCGCGCGGGACGGCATGGGGGCGGCATTGAAAATCGACTCGGGGGTACGTTGGTTCTTGTCGAAACTACTGTAGAAGGCAACTCCACGAGCGAAGACGGCGGCGGCATTTGGAACCGGGGAACTCTTACGCTCACCAATAGCACGGTGACGACAAACAACGCGGTGCGCGGCGGCGGCGTTCGTAACGATGAGACCGGGACCCTCGTCATCGCTGGCAGCGATATCTCCGAAAACGTCGCGACAACATGGGGAGGCGGCATCCACAGCAGTGGGCAGATGGAGGTGCTCGATAGCGCCGTCTCCCGGAATGAGGCCGGTAACGGCGCTGGTGGCATCGACAACTGGCCAGCAGAGGCAATCATGACGCTGACCCGCACCATTGTGGCTGAAAACAACGCCGCCCAGAATGGTGGGGGAATTGTAAACAATGGGATCGCGACGTTGAACGAGGCGACCATTGCGGACAACGCCGCAGTCGGCGAGGCTGGCGGTGTCAAGAACAACGGCACCGGACAGTTCACAATGATCAACGGCACCGTCTCCGACAATGCGGCGGATGCCGGAGGAGGCATTGAGAACGCCGGCGTCCTATCGCTCATACAGAGCACGATATGGGGCAACAGCGCAGGCCTTGACGGCGGAGGTCTTCGGAACACTGAAACCGGGATGCTCCTCGTGACAGGCAGCAGCGTGTCCGGCAACTCCGCCGGAACCTGGGGCGGCGGCATTCGGAACACCGGCGTCACGCAAGTGGCAGAGACCACCGTTTCGAACAACGGCTCTGCGGGCGGGCCGGCAGGGATTTCCAATGGCCCAGCGGGGATTATGACCATCGATGGATCCACGGTCCACGGAAACGCTACCCCAGGCAACACTGGCGGCATTGGGAACTTTCAGGGGACCATTACGGTAACCAATACGACGGTGTCAGGGAACGAATCGGCCGGTACCCGGGGCGGCATTACGAACGGCCAATCAGGATCCATGACCCTGGTGAACACCACCGTATCAGGCAACATCGCGGCAGATGGTGCGACCGGTGTCTGGAACTTTGCGTCGCTCTCGGTACGGAACACGATCATCGACGGCGGTTGTGGAGCTGCGCCACTTACGCTACCCATCGACTCGCTCGGTGGCAACATCGAAAGCGAAGGCAACACCTGCGGCCTCGGGCAGCCCACCGACCAAGTGTCTGTCCCTGCTCCGCTGCTTCTCCTCGGGCCGCTTTCCGACAACGGCGGACCGACCATGACCCACGCACTGCTTCCGGGCAGCGTTGCCATCGATCGCGTCCCCGAACCGGATTGCGTGGATGCGGACGGCTTCCCGCTGCTCACCGACCAACGAGGCGTACCCCGCCCGCAGGGGCCGGCGTGTGACTCAGGTGCCTTCGAGCTCGGAGGCGTTCCACAGCCCGACGGCCAGTGCGTCAATGACGCCGACCGAGCCATCTACGAGGCGCTCGAATACATCAATGACGACGGGGAGCCGTCGACCTGCATAGACGCGGCGGCAGAGATCGTCGCTGATTGCATTTTTGGCTCCGTGAACTCGGAACCCCCGCTCGAAGGCTGCGCTGACGAGGCCAGATCCGTAATTGCATGCTTTCCCACTATGGAGCGGATGTGGCCTGCAGCACAGTGTTTTGCATCCCGGTTTGCGTCGCCGATGCCAACGCGCCGGCATGCATCCAATGCCGCATCGACAACGGCTGCATCCCCGACTTCAACACCTGCTCCGGGCTCCCAGGCGACATCGAGTGTGACGGCACTGGGGGCACCGGTGGTTCAGGCGGCAT
>JAFDFW010000059.1 GCA_019309605.1 Deltaproteobacteria bacterium
GTCACGCGGGCGCGCGGGATGCCGTGAGATTGCCACGGGTTCTTACCGATGAAGAGGCCGACCTCACAATGCTCGAAGTCGGCGCGCGTGACCGTGCCCATCATTCGACCAGCAACCCAGAACTCGCCGGTCTTCTCTTGAGCTAGGGCACTCGAACGATAGCGCGATCCGAGCGCACGGCGGGTAGCGGTCGAGTAGGCGGCAGGAAGGTGGTTCCCCTGACCGCCGCCGCCATAGTAGAAAATCGCTTCGCCGCCGTGCTCGTCACGGACCGCCCCGAGACGCGCAGCCACCTCGCGAATCGCGGTGTCCCAGTCGATCTCCTCGAAGCTCCCGTCATCTCGACGTCGAAGCGGCGATGTGATCCGATCCGGTCCATTTTGGTAGTAGTCGAGCCGGTGCGGCTTCTCGCAGGCGTAGCCCTTCGATGCAGGGTGGGCCTTGTCGCCGCGGATTCGGGTGAAGTGCCGACCACCCTCCCCTCCGATCTGAACTTCGAGGCCGCAGTTGCACTCGCATAGAATGCAGGCCGTTTTCTCCCAGGACCCGGACATAGACAGACCTCGCTCTTCAGCCGTGGACGGTGGCTGAATGATCCTAGTCCCGCTCACTCCTTGGCGTAACCCTGCTGGCCCCTGCGATTCGCCAGCCCGTGCTGCTCGGGCTCAGGGGGCATGCGATACTCCGCCGATGAGCCGACGCGTCTGCATCGCATGGATGTCCGTCATGACTGTGATCGGCCCGCGCCCCGCGTCTGCTTCAGAGAGCTGCACCATCTTCTATGACGTCGACGCTTCGCTGCAGGTGACGGATACCTATTTGAACAAGGGCGACGCGCTCGCGACAGGGCTGAAGGGATCCTTGGTCATCGAGTACGCGCAGGACAGGGACGGTGCGGTCAGGAACGGCAAAGTGAAGGTCCTCCACTTCGCGGTGCTCGAAAAGTTCACCGTCGACGCAATCGTCGACGTTTCCATGACTTTGCACCACTTCACACCGACCTGTAACGGAGAGCCGTCGCCTGCATGGCGACGACCATCGGACGAAGGGTTCCCGAGCGAGTGTCGCTACACCGGAAACCAGAAGGCAGTCGCCGTTGGCAAGCTCTCCCGAGAAGGACGGGCAATCACATGGGCCAGGTGCAAAGCCGCTGACAGCTACTGGGCCGAGGATCGAGATGCCTACGTTCTGTCAGCCGTAAGCAAGGGGCGTGGCTGCTTGAGCGAGATGCACGTGGTCGGCAACGTCCACTGCGAAGGGAGACTCGCCTGCAAGCTCGGGGGCCTCGACCGCGGTGACAACCCCGAGTTCGATGTTTGGACGCAACCTTTGATTCACGGTCCACCGGGATCCAAGAACAGCGTCGAAGTCTCTTCCGATCTGCGCACGATCCGCACGCCAACCGGACGCAACGACGGCTTCCTCTCCTACAACCTCCCGAACGACGCGCCGAGCCGCATCTGGGTGTCCTGGGTGGCGACTCGGGACGACGATAGTCCTCATACGACGTGTCGGTGAACACACCCCAAGAAGCGTCCCCGACGTGCCTCAGAAGACGAAAGCTCCCGATTGCGGATCCCAGCGAAAGCGCGCCTCGGTGAGCGTGGTTCCGACGAGCGCTAGCGCGGCAATCGTGATCCAACGTGACATTCGTGTGCTTCCTTCACGGCTCCAGCGGGTAGACCTCGATGGAAACCTCGTCGCGGCGCATCGAGAGGGGCAGGCCAACGGCGATTCCAACGGACAACAGTCCGACTCCGCTGTAGAGCACCGGATAGTTGATGCCTCGGCGATTTTGGAAGTCCGCCGCGCCGAGCATCATCACAGTGCCGGCGATGACGCTAACGAGGCCGAACATCGCTCCCGCTCTTCGCATGCGTCTCTTATCGACGTAGCGACCCTCGACGACTGAGTCGGTCGTGAGGTGGATGGCCCGTTCTACGTCGAGCGGACGTCCCTCGTTCAGCGCAAGCGCCATGCGGTGCGCTCCGGGTAACAGCGTCGCTACACAAGGCGTCTCGCAAATGGGAGCGTATCCGGTGGCAACCTCACCCGAGTAGACTGAATATCCCGTGGCGTGGTAGTCGAGGCCAAATCTCGCGGCGGCGGCGGTGACGTCCCGATAGGTGGCACCCACCCGGAGGTGGAAGGACACGCCTTTCGTTGGAGACCGGAAGAGCAGGCGGAGCGGTTTCAGTTGCTCCAAGGCTCCGATAGGTGGCGGCAGGATGGGACTCCCCCCGGACTGAGGCGGCTCGTTCCGGATAGGCTCCCCCTGCGCCAGCGCCGCGCCCCCGCTGAGAACGGCGAACGACATGGAAACGCAGAACGCAATCATGAAGCACGCGTGAACTTCGTGGCGCAATCTTTTGCCGGCTTCATGGAAAATCGACGCCACCGTCCATACCCTCAACGCTGTGCCTCCTCAGAACCCCGTCGATGGCGCAATCGTTGGTGTTTCCGTACTCGGGGTCAAGCTAGCCTACCCCGATGCTTCCCTTGCTGTACGTCCTGCTCGCAACCGCCAGATCGAGCCTCCGGCCGCAGCGCGAGCTGGCGCTCGAGAACCTCGCCTTGCGACAACAGCTGGCCATTGTGCAGCGCAAGACTAAACGCCCCAGGCTGACCCGCGCATTCTGGGTCGCGCTGTGCCGTCTGTGGCCAGACTGGCAGCACGCCCTCCTCATCGTGAAGCCCGAGACCGTAATCGGCTGGCATCGTAAGGGCTTCAAGCTCTACTGGAGCTGGAAGAGCCGAAACCGAGGCGGTCGTCCACCGATCGATGCGGAGATCCGGACGCTCATCCGTCGCATCGCCCGCGAGAACCCGACGTGGGGAGCGCCTCGCAACCTGCCCGACTCGGGCCGGTCACACAACGCAAACTGGGTCGCCATGGAACCTGTGGCGATACGTAACTCTTTAGCTCTTTGGCAAGCGCAGAGGTTGCACCGCGGTTCACCGAAAGATTCTTGGCAACGGTTGCGCTTGGCACCGGATATGCGCATGGTAATCGCAGAACGTAGATACTTCGCTTAGGATTAGATTGGCGAATTGGGGAGGTGGAAGATGCGAATGCAAGCAAAGTTGTTCGCAATCGTGTTGTGCAGCCTGGCCGTTTTTGCATGTGGCGGCGACGATGACCCATCGACGGTGAACGGTGTGGTGTATAGCTGGGAGGAGTCAACGGTGCCCATCACGGTCGCCGGAGTGTCCGTCCGGGCGTTCGGCACCGACATCTCCGACACGAGCGATGCAAACGGACGGTTCACCCTCCGAAACGTGCCAACCGGGGACGTTTTTTTGACGACAGAGGCGGCCGGACACTGGGGCGTCGTCGACTACTGGGTGGTGCCCACGGGAGGTGATATTTCTCTCAATGTGATTCGGGACGGTGAGATCGCGCGCTGGGAAACAGAGCTCGCGCGTTCGATCCCCGCGACAGAGGGTGCCGTGGACATCCTGTACTACGGCAGGACGGGCGAGGGTCCCGTAGGCGGAGAGACCGGGACGATCACGCCATCGGGAGACGAACCCCCGTTCACGTTCGATGTTTGGACTCCAGTGGATCAGCCAATCGTCATCGCCGATGAGTTCAATTTTGGCGAGTTGGTATTCCCGTCCGTCGACCCTGCGAACGCGACGATCACCGCAACGGTAACGGGTGCTCCAGGTGAGACGAGTTGTATAGTCGACGAAACTCCCGGAACAGAATACCCGATCATGGCTAAGACGCTGACAATCGTGTACGCGTTCTGCGAGCCGCTCTAGATTGACGCGCAAAACGTGCGTTTGTTGCACCCGCGGCGCAGTGGGTGCGCCCGTCAATAACAGGCTTTGCTCTCGGCTGAAGCGAGTCACGGCAAATCAGCTCGGCACATTTGATGCATGGATCTCAGTCGAGTTCGTGGCGTTTTGTGCCGGACCAGAGATTCATGAAACTGCTCGCATTAGCAACGCTCGTTTTCACGTTGGTGGCGGGAGGCGCTGCCGGCACCCAGGCGCAAGGTCAGATCGTCGTTGAACCACCCGCCACACCGCCCACCACCCGGCCCGAAAGACTGCCCGTCATCCCGCCCGCGCAGACAACCCCTTCAGTTTGGACGGTCGAAGACGAAGAACGTGAGGAGCTCGCGTGGACCGCGCGCAAGTCGCGGAACTATCTCATCGGGATGTCTGCCGCCACCGCGCTCGGGGCGGCGTTGGTCTTTCCCGCGGAGGCGAACCAATGCACCTCGCTCGAGGTTGCCGAAAACGCCGGGGTTCGTCGGTGCACGCCTGGAGGTTGGGCGATGGTGGGGTTCGGCTACTCGGCGCTGATCATTGGCGGCGTGGGCATGCTGGCGAGCGGCATTGCTTTAGGAATCAGCAAGGGACAGCTGCGCCGGTACGACAATCGTGCCGCGCACCGGAAGTCACGCGCCGTTCGCCGGGACCGGGCCAGCTCTCGCTTCCTCTTCTAGGAGATTCCCGACGGTGATCACCCGCGGATCGTTTTGACTTTCGCTCGCAATAGAAAGATCCAAACTCGCTCGGATTTTCTTTCGGTCGAGACAGACGCAAGTGCCGAAGGTGCTTATAATTAGAGAGGAGTGATGATCTTGCTCACTCGAATAACTGCTTTCTTTGTGCTGTTTATCGTAACTGCGTTCGCTGTCGCAGCGGCAGCGGATACGGGAGTGCTGGACGGCTACGGCAGCACCGGGACAACGTATGAGTACGAGGTGTCACAAGATGGCTACTACCCTCGAGAGGGGCAAGCTAGCCAAACGCCCGCTCCGACAGACTATGTGATCGTTGAATCCGACGAAGGTACGACCGAGGAGATCGATGGGGAGACCGTGATCGTCGTCCAGGAGCCCAAACCCATCGCTGCCACGAAGCAGGCCCCACCTCCGCCAAAGATCGTTGTGGTCGAGCAGCAGATTCCAATCTGCCCGAGCGGGATTTGGGTCGACGGGTATTGGTACTACAGCAACGGTGAATACGTTTGGATGGACGGCCACTGCGTCGTGGAGCGCGTCGAGTATGTCTTTGTGCATCCGCGATGGGATTTCTACGATAGCGTGTGGTGGTTCGTGCCCGGCTATTACCGGCCGTGCGGTGTGTACATCGGCTTTGGCTACTTCCGACCCTGGTATTGGTTCCCGCCGTATTTTCATCCGTATTACCCTGCGCATCGTCCGGTGCCCGTGCGCAGGTCTGTTCCGCGACGGACGACGACCGCTCGCCCGACGCCGACCCAGCGCACGCCCAGCCGCGGCGACTTCGGTCGTCTCGGCGTCTCGGTCGCCCGTACCTCCAGCGTCACTCGAGCTCCAAGCGGAAGGCCAACAGTGATCTATCGGACACCCGTTGGAGCGACGAGCCCCACCCGGTTCGGTCGCGCCGGATCAGGTCCGGAAATTCGGAGCAGGGTTCCCGGGTCAGGCCCGAGTAGCGGCATCGTGAGCCAACCCGCCGTGAACTACGAGCGCAGCAGGACGTTTGGCAAGCCGTCTTCGACGCCTTCTCGTGGGGGCTCAGTCGGTCGCTCTAGACGCGCCCGACCACGAGGCGGCTCGGGATGGACGCCGAGCTCTGGTTCATCTGGAGGAGGCGTCTTTGGAGGCTCGGGCTCCGGGTCCGGGTCATCGCGCGGAAGCCGCGGCGGCTCGAGCAAGCCGTCATCCGGTGGCTCCGGCCGGGGCAGCAGCGCCCCATCCGGCCGCGGACGCTAAAGGCCGCTTGTGCCTCCTCAGAACGCGGTCGACCGCGCAGTCGTTGATGCTTCTGCGATCGGGACCAAGCGACCCTACCCCCGATCCTTCACTTGCCGTACGCCCTGCTCATCGTGAAGCTCCAGACCGTGATCGGCTGGCATCGCAAGGGCATTAGGCTCTACTGGACCTGGAAGAGCCGGAAGAGAACCGGACGTCCACCGATCGATGCAGAGATCCCGACGCTCATTCGCCGAATCGCTCGCGAGAACCTGACGGAGGGAAGGTCATCGCCCTCCCGATGGTCGGCGGGCTGCATCATCGCTACACACTACGCGCAGTCTGAGCCAGAGCCTGGACCCCACACGGGGTCGGGCGTGAGCGTGAGCTGCGCGCACTGCGCGAGGCTATGGCGGATGCCGCGCTCGACTCGCGCATGTCGAGACGTCGGCGACGCATACAGGGGTCCGAGTTCTGTCCGCTTGGTCACCGCCGCGATCCTCTCGGCTCACATCTCGCGACGGACAACGTTCTGAGGAACGACAGTACAGAGCGGCGCTTTTCGGTCGAACGGTGGACTCGGTTGCGTGACAGTCCGACTTTCTGGTCAACCTCGGTCGGATCTCTTGGGTCGGATCTCTTCTTTAAGGGTTAACTTCAGCGCAGGCCATGCGCCGAATCGCTCGCGCGGCGCAGTACTTGCGGACATGGTTTCGCAGAACTTGGAAAAAAGCAGTGGATCTCCGCTGGCACGCTACGTGCATTTTACGTCGCTAGAGCTAGCAATGATCCGGCCGGGCTTCGGGACAGGAGGCTTTCATGAAGCGCTCACTCAGGTTGGCGGTCGTCATTCTGGGACTGCTGCTGTTTCGAGGTTGCGGCGACGACGTGAACCCCACCTTCCACGCGGTGTGCGAGGCGATCTGCGAGAGCGTTCTGAAATGCTTTCCAAACGGAACGCTCTCCGAGTGCGTTGGGGTGTGTCTAGACGAAGTTGGTAACCCTCCCTGCGACACCAACCAGGCCGCGTTGGATGCTTGTGTTGCGGCCTACCCGCGGTTGTCGTGCACGGCGCTCGAGGATGGGGCTGTACCGACGGAGTGCAACCACGTGTGCTCGGGGGAACAGGTCTGTGAAGGCGTCGACTGCAACGATGATAACGACTGCACCGACGACATTTGTAACCTGGCAGATGGGAGCTGCGACTTCACAGCCGTCGCCGACGGAACCGTTTGCGCTGCGGGGGCAGGGGCCTGTCACCAGGGCATTTGCATGGCGGAGTTCCCCTGCACCGAGGAGGGAGTCCTAGAGGCCATCTCCGTGGGCGGCGGTCCACACACCTTTGATTGTGCCGGCCCTACGACAGTGACGACCACAGCCGAGATCGTCATCGATCGGGACGTCATTCTCGACGGTGAGGGCAACCTCAGACTCGACGGAAACGACAGTCACCGGGTCGTGCGAACGGCATGGGTAGGTTCGCCAACGGTCGGGCTCCGCGGATTGATGCTGACCGGGGGTCGTTCCACAGAAGGAGAAGGCGCCGCCGGCATCTTCAACGAGAGCGGAAGGTTGACCCTGACAGACAGCACTGTGTCCGGAAACACCGCGGAGGGTGCCCACGATGTGGCCGGTGGCGCAATCCTGAATTTCGGGACTCTCACCTTGATCAACAGCACTGTGTTCGGAAACATGGCGCGAGACTCGTCCGGTGGCGGCATCTACAACGGCGATCGGCTGACTCTTATCGACAGCACCGTGTCCCAAAACACCGCACACGAATCCGGTGGCGGCATCTACAACGACGGGGAAGGGATCGTGATCTTGATCAACAGCACCGTCTCGGAGAATGAGGCCGGCGCTAGTGGTGGTGGCATCGGGAACCGGGCCCAGTTGACCCTGACCAACAGCACGGTGTCCGGAAACACCGCGAGCCAAGAGTCGGATGGCATTTTCAACGACTTTGGCACCCTGACTCTGACCAACAGCACGGTGTTCGGAAACGCCGCGGCCAACGGGGGCACCATTCACGGCGGGGATTGGACATCGACGAATAGCGTGATCGTGGGTGACTGCTTGTACGCCCGCGTGAGTTCGGGAGGCCACAACATCGAAAGCCCCGGCGACACCTGCGGCTTCGATGAGGAAGGCGACCAGGCCAGCGTCAGCGCCGAGGAGCTGAAGCTCGGAGAGCTTGCCGACAACGGCGGGTCGACTGAGACGCACGCGCTACTTCCGGGCGGCGTCGCCATCGACCATGTTTTGGAGGCTGCGTGCGTGGATGCAGAGGGTGCGCCGCTCACCGAGGATCAGCGGGGTGTCCCTCGCCCGCAGGGGCCGGCGTGTGATTCAGGTGCGTTTGAGCTCGAGGTGGCACCGTGACTCGGCACGTAGTCCGATTCATCTGCGGGCTGGCGCTTGGCGTGATGCCCATAGTTGGGTGCAGTGGCACAATCAAAGGGGGCGAAGCTGGAAGCGGTGGGAACGGCGAGCAACCATGCCAGTTCCCTCTCAGCGATTACTGCGAAGGTTCTGACTGCCCGACTTGGGATCAGGCTGTCGCCGAGGCCGAGGAATTGGGTCGGCAGCGCTGCCCTGGCTGGCCGCTCGTCGATCTCTGAATGCGGGGCCGTCAGCGAGACCGACTGCCTTTCACGCTACAACAACCTGCAGTGCTGGGCGCGGTGGAACAACTACGTAGAGTGCGTCGGCGAGGGCGGCACCTGCGAGAGTTGCGCGACGGACTACCTTCCGGAGTGGGAGACATGCGACGAGGCGAATTGAGCGATGGCCGTGCGAGGAGGTTATGATGAAACGCTCACTTAGATTCGTGGCGACGTTGATGGCGTTGTCAGCCGTCGGTCTTGCTGCCTGCAAAGACGGCAACGGGACGGCTGGTGAGTACAGCTGGGGAGCGCATGAGTGAGCTCGGTGGGATGCCATGCGCCCCCAACCCGGGCGCACTCGTGACGTGTGTCAACGAGGTCGCGAGCTTGCCCTGCGAGGACCTCGAATTGGGACGCGTTCCATATGCTTGCGAGCTCGTCGGCGTGGGCGACCTACTCTGTAGCGGCGACGGGTGCGAAGACGGGAACGAATGCACCGAGGACCTCTGCGATCCTGCCAATGGCAGCTGCACCTACACACCGGTCGCAGACGACACACCTTGCGGAGACGGCACCGGCACCTGCCAGAATGGAGTTTGCGGCACGTAATTATCAGGGACTGGCCGGTAGCCCACCGGCAGCGCCAACCTTTACATCAACGTCGGAGAGAGGAGCTCAGTCTGCGATCGGCACGTCGAATTCGGTGCAGTATTCGGAAAATCGATCGCGGATTTCGCTGAGATCGAGGTCGA
>JAFDFW010000465.1 GCA_019309605.1 Deltaproteobacteria bacterium
AACAGCTCGAGGATCTCGAACAAATAGGCGAACGCGACGGCCGCCAAGAGATAGGTCACAATGGCACCGAAGATCATGTTGGTCGTGACTTCGCGCTGCCGGAACAGCTCTTTGCCCACGATCGTGATCGCCGACGCGATCCACACCGCGGTGATCACCGACGAAGCGAGTTCGAACCCGCCGTCAGCCGAAACAAGCGCTGTCCAGCGTAACAAGAGAGTCACGCCCGTGAGTCCGAGGAAGGGCCATGGTTGGCCCCCTCGCGAGGCTGCAGAATATGCGCCTGCGATCAGCACCAGGTCAAAAAGAGCCTCGACCGCAAATGCCGATCCAGTCCGGGTCGCCAAG
This sequence comes from Deltaproteobacteria bacterium, assembly GCA_019309605.1. Classification (GTDB taxonomy): domain Bacteria; phylum Myxococcota_A; class Polyangia; order Polyangiales; family Houyiibacteriaceae; genus SG8-38. The sequence goes on from JAFDFW010000465.1 coordinate 349, forward strand.
GGCGCGACCACGATCAAAAGGATCAACACGAATAGAAGGACCCCATAGTTGGGCGATTGGTGCGCGCTCGGCAACAGGGAGTAGCGATTTGACATCGTTGGGGTAGAGAGCGAGTCTCGCAACTCGGAACAAAAGATCAAGGCCAAAGGGCGAGCACAGGAGATGACTGAGGAAGACGCGAACGTCGTTGCAGGGCGCAGGCAACTGAGACGCCTCGAGACCTTTCTGGACGTCGCGTACGCCGTTTTGTTCGTCGACTTCATCATGTACCTCCCTCACACGGAGGACATGGGCTGGGAAGATCTCCCATATGGGCTGCTGTCTCTGCTCATCGACAATTCTGTCGACCTGCTGCGATTGATCATCGCGGTGGGACTGACGCTAATCTCCTGGAACTTGACGCACAAGCTGCTTGGACCTCTCGACCGAACCAACCCGAGACACACGCTGCTGGCTCTCCTGCAATTGATTTTCGTTTGCCTCTTTCTCTTCTTTGCGATCGCGGACCCGGAGCTGGCGAGCCTTTCTTCGCCGGTTGGGCAATGCCTCTCTCTCGCCCTGTCGGGCTTCATCGGCATCGCAGGCTGGTCCTACGCCCGCAAGAACGGTCTCACGCGCGCAGGCCTGAGCGAAACCGACAAAGATGAGGTCCTCAGGAGCGCTATCATCGAACCTATGACGGCGTTGCTGAACACTGGATTCGCGTTCGTCGGACCCGGCGCTTGGACCGCGGGCTGGTTCGGCATTCCCATCGTTCTGGTCAGTGCGCGCAAACGGGTGGAGCAGCGAAGACAGCGCGCTACCGTAGGCGGGCGATGAAAGACTTAACTTCGTGTCTCGCAGTGCTCGCCCTAGCCGCGCCCCTCAGCTCGTGCGCGCCATCTTTCGACCCCCCCCCGACCTTCAGCCGCTGCTTCAGGCGTATGCAAACCCCACGGCGGTTGTCGGAAGGCAGATCATGTCTGAGTGGGCCGATAAAATCGCCGAGGCTGCCGAGGAGATTCAGAATTCGGAGATCTTCGAGGAGATCCTGCAGGTCATCATTGACGTTCAGCAGGAGCTCGAGGCCGCCTCCGTCAAGACTTGCGATGGTGGAGCCATGAATGGCAGCGACTGCTCCGCGGACACGGATTGTCCCGATGGCACTTGCGTGAGCACCGGCGACGTCGTTCTCGGTCAGACTTGCAATGGTGGAACCAACAATGGCGGTGACTGCACCGCCGACACGGATTGTCCGGATGGTGGCGAGTGCGGTGGTGGAGTGGTGGTCCCAAGTCCTACGGGGGAGATCCGGGTCAACTACATTTGCCCGGGCTGGGACGAAAGGCAATTCGATCCCGGCTATGAGGCCGAGCCGGACCCTGCAAAAAACGGCACGATCAACCTGATGATGACACTGGACAGTGGAGGGATCGGCCGTGTTGTCTGGGGCACCGCCGACAACTGTCTGTACCTCGTGCCCACCGATGGAGAGAATTTCCAGGCTTCGTACGACGGAGGTATTGCGCTCGACTTGGGCGACCCCGTGTCGCCCGGCGAAGACATCAGAAAGCTGATCGTGACTTTCCTCATGGCAGGAGAAATCGGCTTTGACGGAGAGCCCTACGACATCAACCAGAGCTTTCGTGTCACGCTAGAGAACACGGCCGCGCTGGTGATCCTGGTGGACATCGAGGACCGGCCGTTAGAAAAGACGTTCAACTATATCTTTGGGGAAAGCAGTCAGGGCATCCGCGATGCGACCGGCTTGTTCCAATGCAGCCTAGAGGAGAGTCGATGTTGGGACGAATCAGGAACGCTCTTCTCCTGGTAACGCTCCTTGCGGGTGTGACTTCGGCGGGAATGGGGCTCCATCCCAGCTCGGCCCGTGCCTATCACACCTACGAGGAGCGACTCCTCGACACGACGGCGTACAGCCTGCAACGACGGCGAGTCCGCCTGGGCTTGATGAATCTGAGCTACGGCATCCTCGACCAGCTACAGGTCACGACCTACACCATGCCTTGGCTCCTCGGGATGATCTTTCAGGACGTCGCCCCGAACCTCGAGCTCAAGTCGACCTTCTACGACCGCCAACGCCTGGCGCTCAGCGTTTCCGCCGCCTTCCTCACAGGCACGATCCTGCAGACCGACGATTCCAAAGTGAGGTATTTCCTGATGCCGATTTCCCTCGCGGGGTCCGTGCGGATCAATTCCGACGTGAGCGTGCACCTCGGAACGAGGTTCACCGCCGTCACCGGGGGTGCCGATGCACAGTCGGGGGGCGACCAGATCGAAGGCGGACTCGTGATCGACTTCATGCAGCTCTATGGGATGGCCGAATGGCGACTCTCTCGCGTCGTCGCGTTTACGTTCACCCTCCGCTGGGTCCCCTATGTCAGCGACGCCATCGTCAATGGCAGTCTGAGTGGTACGAACCCGACCGCCGACCTTCGGCTCGCGGTCGCTACGGATGATTTGAAGAACGCCTTCGCCGTCATCCCCGGCTTCGTGTTCTCTTGGGACCGCGCCAACATTCGGCTTGGGGTCGGCTACAGCAGTTACTTCGTCGACGGCTTCTATCTCGTGTTGCCCGGAGGGGTGCTCCACAACGTCTCCCCCGAGTTCGACGTCTTCGTCCGGTTCTAGGGGGCGGGCCGGGATTGTGGGGCGGGCCGGGGGCCTGTGCTAGCCTCCGCGCCATGAAACGAACGGTCTCAGCATTCCTGATGATGGTGCTCTTGAGCGCTTGCGCCTCCTCGAAGTCCTCGACGAACGACGGCTCGACGATCGGCAAGGACATCGACGTCGAGACGATGCGCCCCC
>JAFDFW010000466.1 GCA_019309605.1 Deltaproteobacteria bacterium
CTCGCCAGTTATCAGCTCGAGCGCAGCCTCCGCGCCGACCTCCTCGGCTGCCATGCGGTCCTCTACCTCAGGCGCGCCGATCGAACGCCCCCCAACGCGGGCGACGATGTCCCCCATGACATGGTCGTGGCGTTGCTCGCTCTGAGAGGCACCGGAGTCACGCTTGCAACCGGCGAGGGCCGCCGCACCGAGCACGGCAATGACGATGACGATACGCTCCACCGATCATCCGCAGCTGATCTTAGCCCGCGTCACCCGCGCGACTGCGAAGTCGCGCTTGAATCGGGAGCGCCTCGCCACGGAACCGGGTCCAGACCGACTGTCCTTGCTCGCGGCTCCGAAGCTCGTCGACCTTTGCGACTGCTCCTGAGCTGCCCTTGACTGCGATTTGATCGAGCGCCATCAGCGCCGAGAGCCGAACACCGAGATCCTCGCTGCCGAGCTGACCGACTAACGCATCGATCGCCTTGGCCTGGCCCGCCGCGTAGCGACCCAGCATGTACGCTCCCTTGCGTGCCTCGTTGGCGTCCGCGCTGCTCGCTTTGGAGACCCAGCAATCGACACTGGTGTCGCACTCGTTGGCGAGGTCGAGCAGCGGCTTACGCTCCTCGAACTTCTCCCGGTAGCCGCCGGACTCGGAAGGCTTCTCCTTGGCGATGGCCTGCGCGAGGCTCGCCGCCTCCGCCTTGTTTGCGAGGAGCGCATAGTTCTGCACGGCGATCAGGCGAACATCGGGGTTGGCCTTCTTGTCCACCACCTGTGCATAGATGAACGGCATCATCTCGGCGTCGTACATGTGCGCGATCGCGGCGATCAACTGTCCACGCATGGCCACGCCTTGATAGCCCTTAGGAAGCTGGCCGTAGACCTTCTTGAGCGTCGACCGCACGTTCGCCTTCTGCGCTTCGGGAACGTCGATCCGCACCAGGGCGATGGCGGCGTTCAGCTTGCGGGGCGTGTCGGAGGAGGCCGTCTCTTGAAGGAGGGGCTGCAACGCCTCGGAAAAACCAAGCGCGCCCAGCGCAAAGCTCGCTTCGCCGCCGGTCACTTGCCGAACGGTCATGCTGTTGGCCAGGTCAGGCCGACGGGCTTTGACGGCATCGATGTACTGCTTCGCAATCGCGTTGGCGGTCGCATCCTTGCCTGCGAGCACTCCTAGCAGCGGCTTGAGTGAGGGGCGCCCGACGAGGATCAGCGCCTCGGCGGCCACGTCGTTCATGCGAAGCTCCGGATGATTCGGAGCAAACAGGAACAAGCACTTGATGAGGGCCGGAATCGCTGCTGGGTCCCTCAGCTCGCCGAGCTGCTGTGCCGCCAGGCGGTTGATGAGGAAGTTCTGCTTCTCGTCTTGCTTGGTGGCGATGCTGGTCAAGATGTCGGTGGCGCCTTTGTCCTTCAGGGCGCCGAGCGCGCGAATCATCGCGATGCGCATCTTGTTGTCCTCTGGGCGCGAGTCTGTGATGCGCTCCAACGAACGCGCGAGCGCTTGAATCACATTGGCCCGTTCGGCCGCGGGGACCTCCATGGCCTGAATGGTCTGGGCGGCACGAACGGCGTGATCCTCGGACACCTCCGTGCGCCAGTTCAACGCTTCGAGCAGAGCGGGCATGCTACGCGGATCCTGAACCTCGTACAGGAGATCCAAAATTGAGAGCCCGTTGATTCGGTCTTCCGGGTAGTCTACGTAGGCACGCGTGAGCGGATCGACGATGACATCGGCGATTGCTTGCACGTCGGCACTGCTTCGATCTCCAGCGTTCGCGGCAAGTGTCTCGGTGTAGACCGTCTTGAGATTGAAGATCGCATTCTCGCGGCGAACCGGATCGGAAAGCTCGCTGGCTTGCCCCTCCGGATCATTCTCCGCGGCGTGACAACCCAAACCGAGCGCTGCAACAAAAACTGCAACCGCCCACCCCCTGTGGCGCACAATCATTCTGAACCTCCCCACGGCCCGTTTCCCCATTTGTTACGAAGGCTTACGTAACTAGAGCATCATAGCGAGGAGCGATCCACGCTGTCAAACCTTCTTCAACCGCCCTGCGAGGGCTGAAGGTCCCAGCGAAGGTCGGCCCGGCCGCGAGCGCCGGTAAAGCGCAAGAGAATGAACTTAGCGCCGTCGGGGATCGTCTTGCGCCCATCGGCCTCGACCGCAGGAAACGTGAGGCGAAACGTCTGCCGGTAGGGACTCACCTGGGGGAAATAGACCCGATCGACGGCTGTTGGGCGCTTCACGCGCTCCATGAGCAGGGGGATGGTCTGGTTGCCCTCCGGGTCGATGAGGAGGACCCGCCAAGCCGAGGTCTTGCCCGCCAGGTTGGATTCTCGGAAGTCCATCCCGGACAGGGTCACGAAGAAGCGGTGCTCCTGCCGGGAGCTCGCCAGGCTGGCATCGAGCATTTCGTCCCGCGCCTCGGGCTTGAGACTGTAGTCGTAGGCGTAGCGAACGACGTAGGCCCAGCGGAACTCCCATGACTCGAAGGTCGCCCCTACGTGGATCTCGTGAGCCAGCTCCTTCCACGAGAAGGTTTCTTTTTCGCGCGTCCAGGCATCCCAGACGCTGATGTACGACTCAGGCGTGAAGGTTCGCGCGCTCGGCTGCATCGAGATTTTGTGCTGCCTGCAACCTGAGGCCGCGAGCACAGTCAGGATGAGGCACAGGGTCGAGGCGCGATTCATGCGTCCCCCATGAAGTCGGTTCGGTCGTACAGCGTGCTGAAGGACACCCCAGCATCGCGAATGGCCGCAGCCCCACCCTCGAGGCGGTCGACCACGGCGATGACGCCGGCGACCTCGAAACCTGCGTCACGGACGGCCTGGACCGCGCGAAGTGTCGAGCCGCCCGTAGTGACGGTGTCTTCGACGATCACGAGCTTCGCGTTCGCGCCGAGACGGTCGGCGCCTTCGAGCATCTTTCGGGTGCCGTGTTCTTTGGTCGACTTACGGATGTAGACCGCATCGACCGGACCGCCGTCGGTCCAGGACGCGCACGCGACCGCGGACGCCAACGGGCAGCCTCCGAGCTCGACGCCGGCGACCGCCGAAACGGGCCCCAGCGCGTCGCGAATTCGTTGGAGCAGTGCCTGGCCCACCAGCGCGTGGCCCTCGGCCAAGAGCACGGCCGGCTTACAGTCGATGAAGAAGTCGCTCTCTTTACCGGGGAGTTCCACCACGTCCGGGCCGCTCGTGCAACCGCGAACTGACCTGGGCCGGGGGCATGGCCGCGGGCTTCGTGGTACGGTCCGGCGCCCCAGCGGCGCACTTAGAGGATACGTTGCCGAAACCCGATGCCCCGCTTCGCGGGATGGATGACTTACTCGTACTGTTCCACGACGCGGAGAAGCCGCGTGAGCGGTGGCTGATCGGCACGGAAGCGGAGCGAATCGCGGTGCAACAGGCCAGCGGCGCGCACCTTCCGTATGATGGCCCAGTCAGCGTGGTCGCGATCTTCGACCGGCTGATCGCAGAGCACGGATGGGAGGCGGTGCGGGAGACCCCAGGCGGCCCGATCATCGCATTGCTGGGCGACGACGCCTCGGTGACGCTCGAGCCGGGTTCGCAAATCGAGCTGTCCGGAGCACCCTATAAGACCGTGCACGAGGGCAAGGCGGAGTCCGACGCGCATTGGGCCGACCTTCGGCCGGTCATCGACGAGCTGGGACTGGTGTGGCTCGGGCTCGGCTGCCACCCCTTCGCCTCGGTCGAGGAGCTCGGC
>JAFDFW010000467.1 GCA_019309605.1 Deltaproteobacteria bacterium
CCCCGCGCTGGTAGCGGAGCAGGTGGATGACGCTGTGCGGTCGGACGCGATCTCCGCGGAGTTGGCTGAGCTAGTCGCTTCCTGGAGCGACTCGGACGTGAGGTCGGCCGTCGATGCGGTGGCGGGCGTGGGCGGGGAGCGACGCTTGTACACGGCACATCCTCTCCTGCGGCAGGCCGTGCGCATCTGGTGCCGCCACGTGCTCGCCGGTTCCACTCTGGAGGGTGTCGAGCATTTAGAGGAGGCGGTTGCCGCGGGCCCCACTGCCGTCGTCTGCAATCACCAGTCCTACATCGACACCAACGCGATCGACACCATCCTCTGCGCCCACGCGGACGACGAGCTAGCCAATCGCTTTGTTTCCGCGGCCGGACCGAAGGTCTACGAAGGCCTGCTCCGTCGTCTCGTCAGCGCTTCGCTCAACACGATCCCCGTTCCGCAGAGCAGCACCCTCGACCACACCGCCCAGCTTCCGGGACGCGACCTGGCGCGACACTCGCTCGAGGCAGTCGCGCAGTCACATGCGGCCATGAACGAGGGGTACGTGCTCCTCATTTATCCCGAGGGCGCCCGAACACGGACGGGACGCATGCGCCCGTTTCTGCCCGCAGTCTATCGATACTTCAAGCTGCCGGGCATCCGCGTCGTGCCAGCGGCCGTGACCGGCACGGCCAAAGTCATCGGCGTCGGGGAGCGCGAGGTCCGGCCCGGAGCCTGCACGCTGCGGTTCGGCCCGCCCATCGATGCGGACAAGGCAGGCGGCCCGCGCGACGCCCGCAACGCAGCTCAGGTGGCGGTCTCCCATCTCCTCCCAATGGAGCTTCGGCCCGATTCTTGAGCGCGAGTCCCGTGCCCGCACAGCCACGCCGAGCCTTCGCGGTGGACGTCGGCGTCAGGACGCGCTATTTGCATCCACATCGGATAAGTAAAGAACAACACAAACTCATATAATTAAAAGAAATTATCCGCAGGAGGCAGTCGTGGTCGCCATTGCAGAGAACATCACGCAACTCGTTGGTCGCACGCCGCTGGTCGGGATGCCCCGCATCACCGCCGGCCTGAAAGCGCGCGTCGTCGGCAAGCTGGAGAGCTTCAACCCCTGTGCCAGTGTCAAGGACCGGATCGGGCTCGCCATGATCGAGGCCGCGGAGCGCGAGGGGAAGCTGAAACCGGGGGCGACCATCATCGAACCAACCAGTGGTAACACTGGTGTCGCGCTCGCGTTCGTCGCGGCATCGCGAGGCTATCGGCTCATCCTGACCATGCCGGAAACGATGAGCCTGGAGCGGCGCCAACTGGTCGCGGCGCTCGGCGCGGAACTCCTCCTGACGCCGGGCAAGGGCGGGATGGCTGCCGCCATCGCGACCGCGGAGGAGCTGGCCGAGAAGGAAGGCCACCTGCTGCTGCAACAGTTCTCCAATCTGGCAAACCCGGAAGTGCACCGCACGACGACCGCCGAGGAGATCTGGAGTGACACGGACGGCCAGGTCGACGTGTTCGTCTCCGGCGTTGGTACCGGCGGCACTATCACCGGAGTGGCGGATGTCATCAAACGACGCAAGCCAAGCTTCAAAGCCATCGCGGTGGAACCAGTGGGTTCCCCGGTGCTGAGCGGCGGCAAACCCGGCCCGCACAAGATCCAGGGCATCGGCGCGGGCTTCGTGCCGGATGTGCTGCAGCGCGAGCTGATCGACGAAGTCGTCCAGGTCACCCACGAGGACGCAGGCGCGGCGGCCCGGCGGGCCGCCCAGGAGGAGGGCCTCCTCGTCGGCATCTCGTCCGGGGCAGCGCTCCACGCTGCGCTCGAGGTGGCGCAACGCCCCGAGCACGAGGGGCAGCTCATCGTGGTATTGCTTCCAGACAGCGGTGAGCGCTACCTGTCCACATGGTTGTACGACGGAGAGTGACTCCATGACCCGTGACACGACGGACTACGATCTCTCACCAATCGTCGAGGAGCTCTGCACGCACAGTCATGCGCTGACGCGCACGGGCGCGTTTAACCGTGAGGCGCAGCTGTTACCATCGCGCAAGGTCCTGCTCGAGGTCGTCGAAGGGCTGCGCGGGGTGCTGTTCCCCCGGTACTTCGGCGAGTCGAAGGTGAGCGAGGAGACCTTGCGATTTCACCTCGGCGCGACCCTGGACCACGTGCGTCCGATCCTGGAGGAGCAGGTCGAGCACTGCCTCGAGTTCGTCCGCCATGACGCGCCAGATGAGCGGGCGGAATGCCGAGCGCGGGCCCACGATGTGGTACGTGAGCTGTTTCAGCGACTGCCGGCAGTGCGTGCCGTGCTCGCCACCGACGTGCAGGCCGCCTTCGACGGCGACCCCGCCGCAACCTCGCCGGACGAGGCCATCTTCTGCTACCCCGGCATCACCGCCGTCACCTGCCAGCGCCTCGCTCACGAGCTCTACAAGCTCGAGGTGCCGCTCCTGCCGCGCATGATCACCGAGTACGCGCACACGCTTACCGGGATCGACATCCACCCAGGCGCACAGATTGGAGAGCGCTTCTTCATCGATCACGGCACCGGCGTCGTCATCGGTGAGACCTGCATCATCGGCGACAACGTGTGTCTGTACCAGGGCGTGACCCTGGGCGCGAAGAGCTTCCCGAAGGACGAGAACAGCAACCCCATCAAGGGGATTGACCGGCACCCGATCGTCGAGGACGACGTCACGATCTACGGCGGCGCCACCATCCTCGGACGCGTCACGATCGGCAAGGGTTCGGTGATAGGCGGCAATGTCTGGCTCACACGCAGCATCCGTCCGCGCACGAAGGTCGTGTTGCCCCAGGCCCGAGGGGAAGCCTTCGTCGAGGGCGCCGGGATCTAGTCTACATATCGCCGTAGGCGTGTTGAAGGAGAGTGAGTCCCGCGAACACGGCGGTCTCCGCGCGCAGAACCCGGCCACCGAGTCGAAGGGGGAGAGCTCCACGCGTCTCGAGCATGTCCCGCTCTTCGTCGCTCCAGCCTCCTTCGGGACCCACCGCGAAGATGATGCGACGCACCGCGCGGTCCGCGCCCGGAGCCGCGTCGTCGAGCGCGCGCCGACTCGATGCCCGATCGTCGAGGTAGACGCAGAGGTCCGCTTCGGTGAAGCACTCATCCTCCAGAATGGAGGCGAGCTCGATGGGCTCGCGCACTTCAGAATGGAGGCGAGCTCGATGGGCTCGCGCACTTCGGGCAGGCTCGCGCGCCGGCATTGGCGGGCAGCGCGTAAGGCCTGCTTCGGCCATGCATGGGCCTTCTCATGCTCCAGGCCATCGCGTGGCACCGAGCGCTCCGAGAGCACGGGGACGATGCGCGTCGCACCTAGCTCGGTGGCCTTCTGGACCACGACGAGCATGCGCTGTCTTGCGAGCACGGCGCAGAGCAGGGTGATGTCCGCCGGCGACTCGGTAGACAAGGGCTTCGCCGCCGCTCTTCTTCATCACCTTTAGCGAGGCGCGAAAGAAATGCCCCTCGCTGTCTACGATGGTGAAGGCCTCCTTCTCCTTGATCTCACGGTGGCGAAGCGCCCGCACATGAAACGCGTCGAGCGCAACTTGTTCACCCTCCGCGAGCTTGGCGGTATGGCGGAGAGGGGCGTTCAGGGAGGGCGGGGCCATGCCGAGAGCATAGGCTGCTGGTGATGCGTCGACTAGGACTGCGCGGCGGAGCTGGTACAGTCGGCGTCGCGACTCATGCAGAATTCGACACGCCACGACTTGTTGTTCCCGTTCGAGCAGCTGATCGACGTGCTGACGTCGCCATACGATGAGCAGCCGTCGCAGGAACGCTATGCCGCGCCGCCGCGACCTGAGCAGATCGTTCGAGAGACGTTCTGCGGGACCTGAGGCCTTCGGGCTCGGTGGACGACGCTGCGAAGCCGGCTTAGTTTCCGAGCACCACTCGACGAAAGCCGCCGGCCTCCAGGTGTGTCTTGGCACGCTCACCCACGTCTCCGAGGAGAATTACGTCATCCCCCTCGATCGTCGCGCCGCACCCCAGCTCTTTCTTGAGCCTCTTGGCCCAGTGCAGCCGATCCCCGGGCGATGACAAGCCACATAGCCGCGTTGCGGTCTTCCCGGCGCGGCCCTTCTTCTCCCGTTGCAGGA
>JAFDFW010000060.1 GCA_019309605.1 Deltaproteobacteria bacterium
GAGAAACTCCAAGACCTCGTACAGCGCATGGCAGCGCTGGGGAGGTATCTTTGACCTCGATGGCCTTCGCCACAGCATCGACCGGCTGAGCAACCTGAGCCTCGCCGAAGGATTCTGGGACGACCAGCAGAAGGCCCAGAAGATGATGCGCGAGCGTGCATCTTCCGAGGAAACCCTCAAAGAATTCGAGCGAGTAGACGCCGAAGCGAATGATTTACTCGAGCTATTGGAACTCGCCGCGAGCGAGGGAGATGAGGGCGTGCTGGCCGACGTGGCCGAGCAGATCCCATCCATCGAGGCCGAGGTTCGGGGGCTCGAGCTGAAGCGGATGCTGACCCCGGATGACGACACCGATGCGATCGTGACTATCAATCCGGGCGCCGGCGGAACCGAAGCCCAGGACTGGGCCGACATCCTCCTGCGCATGTATCTCCGCTGGTGTGAGCGCCGGGGCTTCAAGACCGAGCTCCTCAGCAAGCAACAGGGCGACGAGGCCGGGATCAAAGACGCCACCTTCGTGGCCCGCGGGCCCAACGCCTACGGATATCTACGCGCCGAGAACGGGGTGCACCGGCTGATCCGGATCAGCCCCTTCGACGCCAACAAGCGGCGGCACACCTCGTTCGCCGGAGTGAGCGTCGTGCCTGACCTCGGCGACGAGCTGACCGAGGGCGAGATCGAAATCCGGGACGAAGACCTCGAGGTCAGCACCATGCGTTCGGGCGGCGCAGGGGGCCAGCATGTCAACCGGACCGAGTCCGCCGTCCGGATGAAGCACGTCCCCAGCGGGTTCACCGTACGGTGCGAGGCCGAACGCTCGCAACACCAGAACCGCGACACGGCGTTGAAGATGTTGCGAGGGCTGCTCTTCGAAAAGGCCCGCCGCGACCGGGAGCAGGCTTTCGAGGAAGCGTTCCTCAACGACCGCGCCGACATCGCGTTCGGCTCCCAGGTGCGCACCTACACATTGCAGCCCTACACGATGGTCAAGGACGAACGCACCGATCACAAGATCAACAACGCGGACGCCGTGCTCGACGGCGACCTCGACGAGTTCATCGAGACCTACCTCCTGATGCACGCTGAAAAGAAGAAGAAGGCGGGCGAAGCCCAAGAGGAATAGCAAGTGGCGACCGAAGACGAGCTGCGACAAACACGGTTGAACAAAGCAGAGCGCCTGCGCGAGTTGGGCGTGTTGCCGTACCCGAATACTTGGCGCACCAACCCGGAGCTCGAGGACAAGCGCCGCCGCCTGGTCTTGCTAGCCGCCGACGAGGAAGCCTGCGCCAAACTGCCGCTCGAGGACGAGCTCACCGAGGAGACGCCGCACGTGCCACTCTTCGGCCGCGTGGTCGCCAAGCGCGGCCCGTTTCTGGTGATCCGCACCCCGCACGGCGATGCCCAAACACTGGTCCGGCCCGACAGCCTGAGCGACGGCGACGCGGCCGTCCTCAAGCTCCTCGACCTTGCCGACCACGTCCTGGTCGAAGGCCCCGCCATCCGTACCAAGACCGGCGCGCTAGCGGTGAGCGCCCGCCGCTACGAGCACCTCGGGAAAGCCCTCTTGCCCCCTCCCGCCAAGTGGCACGGTCTCAAAGACGTCGAAAAGCGGTACCGCGAACGCTACGTAGACCTCTTCGCCAATCCGGCGGTCGCCGAGGTCTTCCGCGCGCGCACGCTCATCGTGCAGTCGCTTCGCCGCTTCCTCGACATCCTCGGTTTCCTCGAGGTCGAGACGCCATTGCTTCATGCGATCCGCGGTGGCGCCACGGCCAAGCCGTTTGATACGCACCACAACGCCCTCGACCTGGAGCTCATCCTGCGTATCGCCCCAGAGCTCTATCTCAAACGGCTGCTCGTCGGCGGGTTCGACCGCGTGTACGAGATCGGCCGAACATTCCGCAACGAGGGCATCAGCACCAAGCACAACCCCGAGTTCACCATCCTCGAGTTCTACATGGCATACGCCACCTTCGAGGACTTGATGGACCTCGTGGTCGACATGCTTCGGGCCTCACCGGCGACCGGACGTTCGACCTACAAGCCGATTGGAAGCGAGTGCGCATGCGAGAGGCGATCGCGGAGCGCCTCGAGCGGGCCGGCCAAGGCGATGTTCCCGGGACCGCGTGGACCGAAACGCTATCGCGCGACGCGATCAACGACGAAGAGGCCTTCGCAAACGCATGCGCCGCGATGGGTCCGAAACTCGATCCCGCCGCTCGAAAGCAGCTCTCTCTATGTGAGACGCACGGCGAGCGCGTGTTCGCGGTGTTCGAGCTCTTGGTCGAGCCCGACCTCACCGCCATGTACCGCACAGCAAACGGCGCCCAATCGGTGCCCGTGTTCATCACCGAGTTTCCCTGGGAGGTCTCTCCCCTGGCTCGGCGAAACGACGATGACCCTGCGTACGTCGACCGCTTCGAGCTTTTCATCGAGGGGCGCGAGCTGAGCAACGCTTTCAGCGAGCTCAACGACTCGGACGACCAGGCCGCACGGTTCGAATCCCAACTTCGCAACCGCGAGCGTGGGGACGACGAGGCCATGGACTTCGACGCGGACTACATTCGCGCGCTCTCTCACGGCATGCCGCCCGCCGCCGGCTTTGGGCTCGGCGTGGATCGCCTCGTCATGCTTCTTTGCAACCAGCCATCGATTCGCGATGTGCTTCTCTTTCCCCTACTCCGCCCGGAGGCCGAGTGAGCCAGCCGCGACCGCTCGGCGTCTGGACGGCGGTCCTCTGCGGTTTCGGGGTCTTACATGTCGTGGCCGTGCTCGTGTTGGGCGCGACGAGCACCCAGTGGTTCCAGGCGACGATCGGCAACGACCTGCTGTGGGTTCGTCTCGCCATCGCGTGGACGACCACGCAGCTCACCTTGATGCTGCTCAGCGCGGCCGTCCTTCAGCGTGCGGCCCGCCTGCCCCGTGGCGCACGTGGACGCGCCCGCACCGTGGGCTTGGCGATCACCGCGGGACTTCATGCAGTAATCAGCACCGCCTCGGTGGGCGTCCTTCTATGGGCAGCGCGCGTCTCGGTCGGGCACGTCCTCGGGGGCACTATTCCGAGCCTGCTTTTCGGCCTGACCCACCTCGCCTACTCCGACGTCGACCTCGCATGGGTGCCGACTCTCTATCACACGGCAACCACACTCCAGGGCGTCACCGCTGCACTGATCGTGACCTTGAGCATGTCCTGCTGGTTCCTGGTGCCGGCCAAACGTCGCCAGCGCTTCTGGTGGGGCTTCGACGCAGCGCTCGTGCTCGCATTCTTGGCGGTCAGCTTCCTGTTCCCGCTGTCGCCCACGGATGGTGACGACGCCAGCTTGGCTCGCGCAGTCGTCCGAGTGGGCATCACGACTGTCTTCGCCGTCCGGCTCGCCCTGCGCATGGTCGGCCCCCTCCTGTCGATGTTCGAACGGATCGGGTTCCGGTCGATGGTCGCTGCGCGCCACCTCCGCGCCAAGAAGACCGGCTTCCTCGCGGCGAGCGGGACCTTGTCGATCCTCGCGGTCGCGGTCTCCTCCTGCATGCTGATCTCGGTGCTCAGCGTCATGGGGGGCTTCCGGGCCGACCTCAAAAAGAAAATCCTGGGCAACCGGGCGCACATCGTGGTCGACAAGGCCTTCGAGGAGCTCGACGACTGGCAACCCTTGCTCGAACGAACGCGGCAAACCAAGGGCGTCGTCGGCGCCACGCCCTTCCTTCAAGTGGAAGTCATGGTGTCGAGCCTCTCGAATCGTGCCGGAGCAATCCTCCGCGGCATCGATCCGGCGACGGTCTCGGAGGTCACCGAGCTCGCCCACAACCTGACGCACGGCAAGCTCGAATACTTGCAGCACCCCGAAAGAATCCTCGATTCCTCGATTCACACCAGCCCGGCCGGCAGCACCACGCCTACGGGCCCGCTCGACGCGATGATCCACGACGCCGAGCGCGCCGCAGCTAAGGGCCTCCCCAACGAGGCAAAAGAAGACGCCATGCCAGGCCTCATCGTCGGACAGGAGCTCGCCAGGGCACTGCGTCTCGTCGTCGGCGATCGCGTCACCGTGGTCTCCCCGCGAGGGGACCTCGGTCCGACTGGCCCCATCCCGAAGACCCGGCCCTTTCGGATCGCCGGCATCTTCTACAGCGGGATGTATGAGTACGACATGAAGCACGCTTACATCGACCTCAGCGTCGCTCAGCGATTCCTCCGTGCCGAAGGCCGAATCAGCGGCATCGAGGTCAAGGTCAAGGACGTCGAGCGCGCCGCTGCGCTAGCGGCCGAGCTAGCGTCGACGATTGGCCAGGACGAACTCCGGGTGCGCGACTGGAAGACGATGAACCAGCAACTCTTCGGGGCCCTCGCCCTCGAAAAGCTCGCCATGTTCATCACCCTCGGGATTGCGATCCTCATCGCAGGCTTCTCGGTTTTCGGCACCCTCACCCTCCTCGTTCAGGAAAAACGCCGCGAGGTCGGCATCCTCAAGGCTATGGGGACCTCGGCACGCGGGGTGATTCGGATCTTCGTCATCGAGGGGCTTCTGATCGGAGCGGCGGGCAGCCTCATGGGGCTCGGGCTTGGCTTCGTTCTCACGTTCGCCGCGGAACACTTTGGAATCCGAATGAATCCCGAGGTCTATTACATCGACAAGCTTCCGGTACACCTCGATCCGACCGAGTTCGCCATGGTTGGCGCCGCGACAGTGGTCGTATGCCTGGCGGCGACCCTCTTTCCGGCGTATCAAGCGAGTCGCGTGCGGCCCGTTGACGCGCTCCGTTACGACTGACCTTGGCGCTTTCAATGTCCGATCCACTCGTCACCGTGCAGAACGTGACCAAAACCTTCGAGCACGAAGGCCGGTCGCTCGAGGTCCTCAAGGGCATCGACCTCGAAGTCGACTGCGGCGAGATGGTCACGATCGTCGGTCCGTCTGGCGCCGGGAAGAGCACCCTGCTCCACTTGATCGGCACACTCGATCTGCCCACCGAGGGGAAAATCCTCTACGACGGCCGAGATGTCACGCGTCTCGGAAGCTCAGATTTGGCGGAGTTTCGAAACCGAAGCATTGGTTTTGTCTTCCAATTTCATCATCTGCTACCGGAATTCACCGCGCTGGAGAACGTGATGATGCCAGGCTTGATTCAGGGCGGCAGGCGGCTGGAGAACCGGGCCCGGAAGCTCCTCGATGAGGTCGGTCTCTCCGAGAGGCTCACGCATCGGCCCGGCGAGCTGTCGGGCGGCGAGCAGCAGCGTGTCGCCTTGGCGCGAGCGCTCCTGATGGAGCCCAAGCTCGTGCTCGCTGATGAACCCACCGGCAATCTCGATAGCCAGACCAGCGACGCTGTGCAGTCGCTCATCTTCGATTTGAACCGGCGCCACGGGATCACCTTCCTCATCGTGACCCACAGCCGGGACTTCGCCGCCATGATGCCGAGGGAGGTTTCAATGAAGGACGGGCGCATCGATTCGGACGTGCGCCGCGCTCAACCCCTTGAAACCCAAGGAAAACCAACTTGACCCCCCAATAGGGCACGGCTATAGCCGCCGGGATCGTTACGCCTGACAATGCGCCCTTCAGCCCCCGCCATAGCCCTGATGCTCGCAGGGCTCGCTTCCGCGGCGGGCGCTCAGAGTGGGGACAATATGCCGGAGCCGCCGCCGCCGGCGACGCGGCCCATCCGGACCTCCCCTCAGCCGCAGATGGCGCCTGAACCGATCGCGCGCGAAGGGGACGCGGAGGGCGAAGACGACCCCTACGAGCCGGTCGAAGACCCGAACGCAGCTATCAAGGTTCCGCGCACGAGCTGTCACTCCAAGGAGATTCGCCGCGTCGTTGTGGTCGGTGCCCGGCGCGTCGATCCGGAGGACGTGCGAGCCACGATGAAGCTCCGTCGAGGGTCTACCTGCACGGACCCGGCCGTCACACGGGACGCGAAGGCGCTCTGGAACATGGCGTACTTCGACGACCTCCAGATCGAATCCGACCCAATCGGCGATGGGATCAAGCTCACGATTCGCCTCGTCGAACGGCCCGCGATTCGCAAGGTCATCTACAAGGGCAACGATGAGGTCGACGAGGACGACATCGATGAGACGATCACCCTCGAGCCCGGGACGATCCTCTCGGTGCCCGACGTCGAGTCACAGGCCGACGGGATGCGGCAGCTCTACTCCGAAGAGGGCTTCTTTCTCGCGAATGTCGGGTACGAGCTCAGGCGCGTCCCCGGCGACACCAACCAAGTCGACGTGGTGTTCAAGATCGACGAGGGCGCCGAGGTAGAGGTGCGGCGCATCACCATCGTCGGCAACGAGCAGCTCCCCGCCGCGGAGCTTCTGAAAATCATGCAGACGAATGAGACCGGGATGTTCTCGTTCCTGAGCGATCGAAACAAGTTCAGCCGCGCGGCGTTCGACGAAGACCTGACCCGGGTTCAGGCCTGGTACTACGACAAGGGCTACTTGATGATGCGTCCGGGGCGCCCGACGGTCGAGCTCACTGCCGACCGCGCCTACGTCGACATCACGATTCCGGTCGAAGAAGGCCCGCGCTTCCGGATTCGCGAGTTCGACATCATGGAGACCGACGGCGCCGGGAACGAAGTGGAGACGGTCGCTCCCAAGGCCCAGCTCCGCAAGATGGTGAAGCTCAAGTCCGGCGACTGGTTCAGCCGCAGCAAGATCGCCGAGGGCATCGAGGGAATCAGCCGAACCTACCGCGACTCCGGATACGCCCTCGTGGAGATGGTGCCCGGCACCGATCTGGACGACGTCAACCACTTGGTCGACGTGACCATCAACATCCTTCGAGGGCCGCTGGTCTACATCGAGCGCATCCACGTCCGCGGCAACACCAAGACGCGCGATGCCGTCATCCGGCGGGAGTTCCGACTCAGCGAAGGTGATCTCTACAATCAGAGCAAGCTCGAAGACGGCCGCGCCCTGGTGAATCAGCTCGGCTACTTCGAGCGGGTCGACGTCTCCGAGGAGGAAGGAACCGGCCGCGACAAGATGGTGATCAACGTCGAGGTCGCCGAGAAGCCGACGGGCACGTTCCAGATCGGCGCAGGCTTCTCATCGCTGGAAAGCTTCATCGTCACCGCGCAAGTCCAGCAGCAGAACCTCTTCGGCCGCGGCCAAACGCTCGGTTTGAACCTACAGCTTTCGGGCATCCGCCAACAGATCGACCTCAACTTCGTCGAGCCCTGGTTCCTCGGCTCGGAGTGGAGCCTCGGCTTCGGTTTGTTCAAGCGCATCCGAGACTTTCGCGACTTCCGACAAGACTCGACCGGCGCGAGCGTCACGACCGGGCATCCGCTCTTCAATCCACGTTTCCGGATCTTCCTCCGGTACGAGTTCGAGAACGTCAACATCTCCCAGCCCCGAGGAAACCTCCTCGGTGTGGGTGGCGACCTCGCGAACACCTTCTCCAACATCTTCATCGCGAACGCGTTCCGCGATGGCATCACCAGCTCGCTCCGGTTCACTCTCAACTGGGACAACCGCGACAACCGGATTTCGACGACGCAGGGCATCTTCGCGAACTACGCGGTGCAAATCGCAGATCAGTACCTCGGCTCCGACAACACCTTCGTGCGGCAAACCACGTTCGCACGCTTCTACAAGAAGGCGTTCGGCCCGGTGGTCTTCAAGGTCAACGCCGAGATGGGCTTGATTACGTCGCGCCAGTCGGTCCCGGTGTTCGAGCGGTTCTATCTCGGGGGCATCTACACGATTCGAGGCTATCGATTGCAGTCGGTCGGCCCGCAGGCGGGTATCGCTTCGGCGGGCGATCCCAACCTCCCGATCATCGCTGAGGGCCGCCCCATCGGTGGCGACTTCCAGGCCTTCTACAACATCGAGTTGGAGTTCCCGCTCATCGAAGCGGTCGGCATCAAGGGCGTCATCTTCACGGACGGCGGCAACGCCTGGAACGTCTTCGCGTTCCGGGATGGCTTCGGCAACTGCCAGGCGCCCGTCGCACCCGAAGCCGATCGTTCGTCTGCGCCGTGCGGGATGCACGGCTTCCTCCGCTACTCGGTGGGCTTCGGTCTGCGATGGTTCTCCCCGCTCGGGCCGCTCCGCTTCGAATGGGGCATACCCATCAAACGGCGTCCTCAGGACAGCCCGATCCGCTTCGAGTTCACCATCGGCCAGTCATTCTGAGCGAATGAAACCCGGCCGGCATGCGTATAATGCCTGCGGCTTGACCAGATCGGGGCGAACGGCTAGCTACGCCGGGCCTGAAAGGATGCTCTAATGCGCTTTTGTAGAATCGTTACTATCGCCTTGGCTACCGTCATTCTCGCCGGATCGGCGTCCACCGTGGACGCGCAGGTCAAGATCGGGGTGGTCGACCTCCAGCGGGCCATCAACGAAACCGAGGACGGCCGACAAGCGAAGCGGCGACTGAAGAAAGTCTTCGACGAGCGTCAGCAGTCGCTCAACGCAGCGCAGGAAAGCCTCAAATCTCAAAAAGAGAGCCTCGAGCGCCAACAAGATGTCCTCAGCAAGGACGCGTTTCAGAAGAAGGTCGAGAAGTATCAGGCGGACCTGATGGAGCTGCAAAACGAGTACGTGGCGTACCAGCAGGAGCTCTCCACCAAAGAAGCCGAGCTAACCCAGAAGATCCTCGAGAAGATGCAGGCGATCCTGCGCCGTATCGGACAGACGGACGGCTACACGATGATCATCGAGGCCAACGAAGGCGGCGTCGTCTGGGTCCCCTCGAACCTCGATCTCACCGATGTGCTCATCCAGCGCTACAACAAGCAGGCCAAACAGGGTGGCGCTAGCGGCGCCAAGAAGTCGAAGTAACGGCGCATTCGTGGCCCGACGGCCCGTTTCCAGCTACAAAAGCGCATGGTCAGGATCTGGGCGCCAGTGATCATAGCGCTGTCGATGCTTGGCATCGCGGCTCAGGTGATCGCCGAAGAGGCAGGCGCCGATGAAACTGAGCCTGCGGCTGAAGAGCCCGCGGTCGGCCGCGCGTACCACGTTGACGAGTACACACAGGCCGCAATCCTCCGTTACCCGGGACTCAAGGCAGCGGCTGCCGACATCGACGCAGCGCAAGCGCGCCTGCGCGAAGCGAAGATTTCCCCGTTCATGCAGTTCGAAGGTCGGGCTACCTTGGTCGTGGCGCCGGGTGCGCGAGGGACCGCAACGTTCAGCCCCGACCCCCAGATCCCCTGGGGCAACCGCTGGGGTCCGGGCGGCGAGGTCGGCATCGAGGGCGGGATCCCGATTTACACCTTCGGCAAGTATCGCGCCGGCAAGAAGGCCGCCGCCGCGGGCATCACGGCATCCGAGTACGAACGAGACCGGACACTGGCGCGAGTCGTCTTCGACGTCCGCCGCGCCTACTTCGGCACGCAGCTCTCCCTCGACCTGCAGGCGATGATTTCGGAGGGCAAGGACAAACTGAGGAAGGCAGTGGACAAGCTCGATGCACGGCTGAAGGCGGATGACCCACGGGTGAGGCAAACGGACTACTGGCGCCTCGTCTCGGCCCTCTCCGAAATCGAGTCGCGCGAATCGGAAGCGCTGCGCCTCGAGGCCTCGGCCCGCGCAGCACTCGGGATTCTCTCGGGCCTCAAGCCCACGATCGTTCCCGAGTGTCCGCTCGAGGCCCTTCAAAGTGACGTCATCGAGCTAAGCGAGCAGGTCGACCGCGCCCTAGCGAATCGCCCGGAGATCTTGCAGCTCGAAGCTGCACAGTCAGCCCGCGACGCCAACCTGATTGTCAAACGCGCAGGATACCTCCCCTACATCCTCCTGGCGCTTCGTGCGAGCTTCGCGAGAACACCCGGCATCACGGACATCCAAAACCCGTTCGTCATCGACCGCGGCAACTTCGCTGGCGCGTACGCGGGCTTGCTCGCTCATTGGAAGCTCGACTTCGGCGGGACGCATGCTCGCGTGAAGGCGGCCAAGGCCGAGATCGAGTCCCTGAAGGCAAAGACCGAAGAGGCCGAGCAAGGGATCGAGATCGAAGTCACTGCACTCTACGAGGCGCTGCAAGACGCCAAGCGACGACTCGCCAGCTGGACCCGCTCGGAGAAAGAAACCCGAAAGTGGTTCGTCTCAGCAGGCCAGGGGTACGAAGTCGGCACGACGACAGCAATGGAGCTGGTCGACTCGATCGAAGCATATTTCAGCGCCCGCGCGAAGCGCCTCACGGCCACCGCCGAGTACAACCTCGCCATCGCAGGGCTCGAGAAAGCCACAAACATCCCGCTGCTCGCACCAAAGGGCTGGCGCCCGCTGGACTGCGAGGAATAAACGACCTGCTTGGGTCGTCCACAAGGAACATATGACTCGCTCATCAATAATTCCAGCTCTTCTCGTGGCTTTCCTCCTGCACTCTTCGCACGCGCTCGCAGAGCCAGAACCGGCGGCTGCAGCCGACGTTGGGGTCAGCGCAGCCGAAGCGGCAAAAGCCGAGCGGTTTATCCAGACGAAGCACAACAAGGTGCGCCGGGTGTTGCGGACGCCGGACACCCCGAAGCGCGCCAAGGAACTCACGGTACTGCTGGGCGAATTCCTCAACTACGATCGTCTCACGAGACTGTCCCTGGACAAGGAATGGGCCAAGCGTTCGCCCAAAGAGCGCGACCACTTCGTGAACCTCCTTCGCCAACTCGTCGAACGGCAATACCAGCGCAACATGGAGTCGACGCTCCGGTACAAGGTCAAGTGGGTGGGCACCGAGCCGATCGAAACCGGCGTCAAAGTGAAGTCGTCCGCGCGGTCGATAACGAAGAAGCGCCAGCCCCCGATCACCATCGACTACAGCATGAGCCCCGCCGACGACGAGTGGAAGGTCTTCGACATCTTCACCGACGAGGTCAGCCTGGTGCAGAACTACAAGCGCCAATTTCGTAGAGTGATCAAGGACGAGGGCTGGAACGGGCTGATCGGCCGGGAAAAGAAACTAAACGCAGAAGAAGACGACCACCTGTAGCCACCCACCGACACTATCTCGGCCCCGGCCCCGGTTAAAAACCGTCCGCCCGGCAACGGCCCCCCCAGGCCGCGCCGTTTGGACTACTCCCCGTACTGTCAGACCCTCTTGCGCAATCCTGCGATGTCTTTGATGACGACGCGGCGATGATCGGTTGCGATCACGCCTGCCCTTTTGAAGGCGCCGAGCACCAATGTGACGGTTTCCCGAGTCGAGCCTACGTAGCTCGCTATCTCCTGATGGGTGAACTTCTACGTAGCTCGCTATCTCCTGATGGGTGAACTTCACACCCACCAAGATCCCCCGTGAATCGGGAATCCCGTGCCTCGAGGACGCATCGAGCAGAAATTCTGCAACACGCGACTCTACGCTTCGCGTGAGCAGGGCATCGATTCGCCGTTCTGCGAGCAGGCGGCGTTCCCCCATTAATCGATGCATAGCGGAAGCGAATTCCAGGTCCTCGGTCATCACCATTTTGATGAGACGAGGCGGAATGCGTAGCGCTTCCACATAATCCAATATCACCGTTTCGAGGCGCGCTTCCGGGTCTACCAGCGACATCTCGCCGATCAGATCTCCGGGGCCGTAGTAGCCAAGCGTCAACTCTCGTTCCGGTGTGCGGCGTACCCGCCGAACGCGACCACTGCCGATCACGAAGATCGCCGGGTCACTGGGCATGCAAAGGGACTCGCGGCGATCGGCGTCGACCAACGCGCTTCCGTTCAAGACTTGCTCCCGAACCTCCACCGTCAGTGCCTCGAAGACTCTGCATCGAGCGAGAATTCTCGAGCGGCGTTCTTCCGTGGTGCGCAGTCGTCGTGCGCCGGAGCCGTTGTGAAGTGCGGGAGCGTTAGAATCCATACTTACAGCCTTAACGGTATGGTGCATGAATACAGGATTACCGTCAAGACGCATTTTCACAAAATAGCGCGAACAAGCATTTTTTCGTTCGCATTGACCAAAAGGGCTGCCTTCGGTAGTGTCGCCGCATTCGGAAGGGGTTCGCTCCCGGTCGAGGGCCAACACACTAAATATGCGACTTTATTCAGGAAAAATTGGCCCGATCGTCGACGACCTGGTGCGGGAGCTCACCGCTCAGGAAGACGTCGAAATCGAAGAGGTGGCCGAGGTCAGGCTCGATCTCGAGGCAGTCCTCAAAGAGTACGTTCGACGGGAACGCCAGATGATCGACGAAGCCAAGGATCGAATGGAGCGCGAGGGGCTTGGCTACTCGAAGCTCGGTCGGATGCGGCAGCGACTCGCGAAGGAGATGGGCTTCCCACAACAGGACGAAGTCCTGCCCTACTTGGTCGACCAGCTACTCAACATGCTGTTCCACAGCGCCAACGTCATCGAGATCTACGCCGACGATGTCACCTTGCGAAAGAAGATGACCCCGATTCTGCGTCGGCACATGGAAGTCGAGACCGGGCTCGACGCCGAGGTGCGCTCGAAGATCAAGAACCTCCAAGAGGGCACCAGCGCATTCGAGGTCGAATACGCCAAGGTGATGGATCAGATCAAGCACAAGCGTGGGCTCGAGTAGGCGGTTCCCCATGCAGAGCATGACCGGATACGGAAGCGGGCGAGCAGCGCTCGGCGAAGGACACGTCGTGCTCGACCTGCGCACCGTCAACCATCGCTTCCTCGACGTGCGCGTGCGTCTGCCCTCTCGGATTCAGACTCGGACGCCGACGGTGGAGCGCGTGATTCGCGCGCGTCTCGAACGCGGACGCGTGGACGTGACCGCGAGGTTCGAAGGACAGACGCTTCCGCAACCTACGCTGGACCTCGATCGCGCCCGCTCGGTGTACGCTGAGCTCACGGGGTTGCGCGATGCTTTGAATCCAGCGGAACCGGTGCCCCTCGCCCTGCTCTCTTCGGTGCCAGACCTGTTCGTCATCCATCGCAACATCGATGACAAAGCGCTCGACCGTTCGCTCGAACAAGCGGCGGAGGCGGCCTGCCAAGCAGTGATGGTGATGCGTAACAAGGAAGGGGACGCCCTGGCCACGGAGCTTGGAAAGCGGCTTTCGGAGCTTGAGACGAGCGTGGAAGCGTTGAAAGTCGCGGTGCCCGAAATGCTCGAGGGCCGCAGAACCCGACTTCGCGATCGCCTGAATGCCCTCCTCGCAGGCGTCGAAGCCGAGCTCGAAACGTCACGCCTGGAACAAGAGATCGCAGTGCTGGCGGACCGCTCCGACGTTGCCGAAGAGCTCGTGCGCCTCGATAGCCACCGGGATCAAATGCTCGAACTCATCGAGAATTCGAGCGCACCGGTCGGGAAGCGTATCGACTTCCTGCTTCAAGAGATGGCGCGCGAGGCCAACACCATCGGCTCGAAGGTGCAGGACGGAACGCTGACGACGCACGTCATTGCGTTGAAGGCCTGCATCGAACAAATGAGGGAACAAGCCCAGAATGTGCTGTAACGGACCGCGTCGGCGCGGTAGTGATCGCATCGGAGGGGTAGTTGAATGAGTGTCGTCACGCCGACGGATCCAGACCTCATCCTGTTGATTATCAGCTCACCGTCGGGGGCAGGAAAAACGACGCTGACCCGCCGAGTACTGGAAGAGTTCTCGGAGTTCAGGTTCAGCGTGTCGCACACGACGCGCCAACCGCGCGCCAACGAGGTCGACGGCCAGGATTACCACTTTGTCGACGAGAAGGCCTTCCGGGACGTCATCGATGAAAACGGGTTCGCGGAGTGGGCCGAGGTGCACGGTAACCTCTACGGCACGAGCGTCGCCGAAATTG
Source organism: Deltaproteobacteria bacterium (assembly GCA_019309605.1). Classification (GTDB taxonomy): domain Bacteria; phylum Myxococcota_A; class Polyangia; order Polyangiales; family Houyiibacteriaceae; genus SG8-38. The sequence continues at coordinate 13,704 of JAFDFW010000060.1, forward strand.
ATCTCGCCCGAGCCGCAGGCAAGAGCGGCGTGCTATTCGACGTGGACTATCAGGGCGCCCGCCAGATCAAGGAAAAGTTCCCGCACGCCGTCGGTGTCTTCATCCTGCCTCCCTCGATGGAGGAGCTTCGCCGCCGCCTGGACGGCCGCGACTCCGACGATGCCGACTCGCGCCGACGCCGCTTCGACAAGGCGCGCGAGGAGATCGGGCACTACCCCTTCTTCGACTACATGATCGTCAATGACGAGCTGCAACGCGCGCTCACCGAGCTGCGAGGCATCGTGCTCGCCGAGGGCTGCAGGCAGTGGCGCGTCGCGGCCAGAGCCGAATCGCTGTTGCAGCAGTAACCTTAGAACTGGATGCCGAGAATCAGCCGCATGGTCAACGCGCGGCTGGTGCCCAAGCCTTCCGTGCCCGGCTCACGAATGCCGTCAACCTCGAGGTACTTGAGACCCTTGAGGGGGAACAAGATGCCGAACTGGAACGACGCAAAGAAGCCGTCTGTGAACGAGGGTCCGTTCTCCGTCCGGTAGTAGATTGCCAGGTCGAGCTCGGCGCCGAGGTTTGGCTCCGATGAATAGGCCTGCTGCTGGTACATGGCGCGGCTGTAGATGAAGTCGAATCGCGCACCCAGGACGCGGCCGAAGTCGCTGCGGATGATGTCGTAGCTGATGGCAGGAGCCAGATAGTAGGCTCCGGCGATG